>JAYVXU010000044.1:0-12819 GCA_043784925.1 Candidatus Adlerbacteria bacterium | reverse complement strand
GTCACTTCGGGGGAAGAGTGCCTACGAGGTGGCGTTTGCCTGTGGTATTATCCGTAACATACCAGATGCGATTGCGTATCACTAGAGAATTTAGGAAGTTTCGTCCAATATAGTATTAGCACAAATAGTTTATTTAGTCAACGTGCACAAAGCGCATAGTAAATACTGTTGAGGTGTGCAGTAATAGAGGCATGAAGATCGCTTTTTTTGCAGATAATTTTTACCCGGAGCTTTCGGGGATAGTTGATTCGGTTTTAATTACAGGAAAAGAGCTTACCAAACGAGGCCACGACGTTATATATGTGGGTCCACACTACGCAGGCGGGGACTATACGCTCGTCGGAAAACAGTGTTTTAAAAAAGATGGTGTTGAAATGGTAGACGATATGCAGATTATACGCCTTCCTTCCCTACCCCTTCCTTTCTCCCCAACAGGGCAGTCACGTTTTGCATTCCCTAGTGGCATAGCAGTTAAAGTATTACAAGACTGGAAGCCCGACGTAATACACACCCATAGCCCGTATGGAGTAGGTTTTGAAGCAAAAAAAGCTGCAAAAAAGCTAGGGGTACCTCTGGTTGGCACTAACCATACACCTATAGAAGAATTCTATCCGTTTGCGCCTACACTCATGCGCAAATTTGACGCATGGTACTACAATCATTGCGAGTATGTCACCACCCCATTTGAAAAATTGTTAGTACGTATGCGCGAAAAAGGATTCAATAAACCCGGGAGTGCGCTCCCCAACCCGGTCGTACATTCTCTTTTTAACCCGGCAAGCGCTGAGGAAAAAATAACAATTAAGAAGCGGTTTGGCTTTGAAGGGCCAGTGCTTTTATACGCTGGTCGAGTGGCACCGGAAAAGCACATTGATGTGATTATCAAAAGTGTTAAAGAACTTTTACGCCTTACCGAATCTTTTAGCATGACTCCAGAGAAAGTACCCTATATGGTTTCCAAAATTATGCTTGTAGTCACCGGGCACGGTTCCGCCCTTTCATCACTTAAAAAACTTGTTGCGGAATTGTCGCTAGAAAAGCATGTATTATTTACCGGATTTATATCAAAAGAAGATTTAGCTCTTTATTACAAAGCAGCAGATGTGTTTGTCATTATGTCGACCGCAGACAGCCAGTCAATTGCGCTTATGCAAGCATATGCAACCGGAATCCCTGCCATCGGTGCAAACGCCCATGGGCTCCCCGACTACATTAAACCTGGCTGGGGCTTAGTGGTGGCTCCAGGCGACATCTCTGCACTCACTTCATCGATCCAAGAGCTTCTTGGAAGTGACACCTTACGCGAAAAAATGGGCAAAACTGGCGCCCACTTCGTCGAAACCCTCTCACCCCTAAAAATCGCTGACGAGTGGGAAAAAATCTATCAAAATATCATTACTCAAAGTACAAATATCAAGGCGTCTCCTTAACATTACACCTGATTAAATTTCGTTAAGTATTAGGATTTGGTTGTTCGTGTGATATGTCTTCAGTACTTGCTGCCTTAGTTTCCTCAGCCTTTTCTACTTCTTCAACTTTCAAGAGTTTTTGGCGCATAAAGCGGGTAAAGAAGAAGTAGGCGACCCCAATTACAACCGCTGCGGCTATTACAATACCTATACCATTTAAAGACTTCGTAATAGTGTTGTAATACGAGGCACCAAAGAAGTACCCCAAAGCCATAAGTACCGCGTATTGTCCAAACGTAACCGGGAGCGCGTAGGCGACAAACTTTTTAAAATCAAGCTTAATAAACCCCGCAGAAATTAAGAACGGAGTCGAGAGTCCATAGGCAAGTTTGCTAAAAAACATGGTTTTGCCCGTGTGTTTGAGCCATAAATTGCGTATGACTCCAATATGTTCATCTCCTATACCAACTTTCTGCATATATTTTTGAAGAAATGACACTCGCTCCCCATAGCGACCTAAAAAGTAATAGGCAACGTCAGGTATAACATCCCCCATCACCAGCAAAAAATATGCTGCAAATACATTAAAATACCCCAGCGCCACAAGGGTCCCTATAATAAACCCCGTTATGGGACCCTCAAAACATGCGAGGGGAAATAAGATCCAGTACCGGTAAACCAAAATGAGGTGAAGTGCTGAGGCCATGAAGTAGTGTTACTATTCTAGCATGTACGCAGAAATTGTTCGACGGTATCGAGTCTACGGGTCAAAACCCGAGGTTCGCGTCTCATTTGCAGCGTCCATGCTCGTTTTTGCATGTAGTGTCGTATATAACTTCTACACGAGTGTGTACGCCACCTCTCACGCAAGTAATTATGTCGAAGACATTGTACTTTCCAACATCCCCGTATTTGATGTCGGGAGTATTTTTGTCTGGGGAGCAGTAGCACTTATTGTTTTTATTGTTTTGTTATGTTTTTCGCATCCAAAAAGAGTGCCGTTTTTACTTCATACCTTGTCTTTATTCTTTTTCATTCGGGGTACGTTTGTAGCTCTTACTCATTTGGCCCCCTACCCGACCAAGGCCCCTTTAGATATTGACCTCGGGGTCTTGTTTGCCAAGCAATTTGGCGGGGCTGACCTATTTTTTTCTGCCCACACAGGTATACCTTTTCTTATGGCACTCGTATTTTGGAAATATCGCATGCTTCGTATTATTTTTTTATTGTGGTCTGGCCTCTTTGCGGTCGTCGTACTTTTAGGACATCTTCATTATTCTATTGATGTTGTTTCTGCCTTTTTTATCACCTACACCATTTACGATCTAGCAAGGTGGCTTTTCCCCAACGATCTCGAACTTTTTGACACTAATTTGTAAGAGTGGGAGTATACTACGAGCATGCAGGACCTTTCGCAGTACGCAAAGGACATTCGTCCGTGGGGAAGCTTTGAACGTTTTACGTTAAACGAACTTTCAACGGTTAAAATAATTACCGTTGCGCCCTACGAAGCATTTAGTTTACAAACACACACTACTCGTCAAGAATTTTGGCGCATACTGAAAGGAAGTGGCACAATTACGGTTGGAGATTCAACCTGTGAAGCAAAAGAGGGTGACCAATTTTTTGTTCATACCGGAGAAAAACACCGTGCCGAGGCAGGAGAAACTGGTCTGGAGTTTCTAGAAATTGCTTTTGGTGAGTTTGATGAGGGTGACATTATTCGCCTTGAGGATAAATATGGACGGCAGTAACGCTGGAGCATCCGTCATATTAATCGGAGGGATAGTGTTTTCCTTTGCATTATTTATTCTTCTCCTGTTGCTTCTAATTGGTTTTATAGGACTACTTACCTATTGGGTTCGTTCGCTTTTGTGGCGGCCCAAACCCAAAAAGAAAGGGCGAGTCCTCGTTGTCATGCGCTTGGACGAAAACCCCGTACTTCGCCCTAAGCCCGAACATTGGTGGGAGTCGGAGGCGGTATTTAACCCCGCAGCATTTGTAGACGAAGATCGAGTGCATCTTATATATCGCGCAATGGGCCATGATGGCATATCACGTTTTGGCTATGCATCAAGCCCCGATGGTATCCATTTTGACGAAAGACTTCCCTTCCCCGCGTACGACTGGGGTAGCGGGTTTACACCCCCCGCAGAAGACAAGCGATATAGACCTCTTTCCTACAATACAGACCTGTATGCCTCAGGAGGTGGTTGGGGTGGATGTGAAGACCCGCGCGCGGTTGTCATTGAGGACCATGTGTATATGACGTTCGGTATCTTTGAAAGTTGGCAGTCGATGCGCTTGGCAGTAACCCGCCTTTCAACCGAAGATTTGCGCGCTCGATTGTGGAAATGGCTCCCGCATATCACTATGTCACCTGCACATGAAACAAATAAAAATTGGGTTCTTTTTCCTGACAAGATTAACGGCGAGTTTGCTATTTTGCATGCCCTCTCTCCATCTCCTGCAATTGAATATGTAGAAAATTTAGAAGACTTACTCCTCAAACCAATCAAAAGTAATAACAAACGCTCAGGACGCCCCGGCGCATGGGACGCATTTGTTCGTGGAGCCGCTGCTCCTCCTATCAAAACTTCTGAAGGATGGCTTTTATTTTATCATGGCATGAACCCGGCAGAGCCTGAAGTTGGCTATAAAGTAGGTGCAATGCTCCTTGATTTACAAGACCCAACGCGCATTTTATATCGCTCTACCTACCCAGTTTTGGAGCCAACAGAGTGGTACGAAAACGACTGGAAGCCGGGCGTAGTATACGCGTCTGGTGCAGTTATTTTTAGGGACAACATTATTTTGTACTATGGCGGAGGGGATAAATACATCGCGGCCGCAACTGCTCCCTATCATGAGTTTCTGCACACACTCATAAAAAATGAACATGCAGTATTACACCCCGTGGCAGTATAATTAAACTATATGTACATCATTAAACGCTCGTCTCATAACCCTCTCATATCTCCTATTTCTGATCGCCAATGGGAATCTCAAGGAACCTTCAACGGCTCTCCTGTGCAGATAGGCAAACTCACTCACCTTCTCTATCGAGCGCAAGGTAGGCCAGACGCTCTTATGACGCCCGCTGGAATATCAACCATTGGTAAAGCAATCTCTTTGGATGGAGAAACTTTTCAAAATCGAAGACAACTAATCATTCCTCAAGAGTCGTGGGAGAAATACGGCTGCGAAGATCCTCGTGTCACTTTTTTCGAGGGCAAGTACTACATTTTTTACACAGCACTTGGGGGTGTTCCTTTTGGTCCGGGAAACATAAAAGTTGCGGTTGCTATATCAAGTGACCTCGAGACAATTGAGGAACGCCATTTAGTCACGCCTTTTAACGCCAAAGCTATGGCGCTTTTTCCAGAGCGTATAAATGGCAAAATTACTGTTATCATGACTGCCCACACCGACGAACCACCAGCACATATTGCCATAGCACAATGCGACCGAATGGAGCAATTATGGGACCTTTCTTTTTGGGAAGAGTGGCACCGCAACCTCGACAAACATTCGATAAACTTACTTCGCTTTTCGGGAGACCATGTAGAAGTGGGTGCGGCCCCCATTAAGACAAAAGACGGTTGGTTACTTTTTTATTCCTATATACAAAATTACTTTGGAGGCGGAGAAAAAGTGTTTGGTATAGAAGCGCTTCTCCTTGATTTACAAGACCCATACACAACCGTAGGCAAAACTCATGGTCCTATTATGGTACCCGAGGAAATGTACGAAAAATATGGAGTAGTCCCCAACATCGTGTTCCCCTCTGGCGCCTTACTTCAAAAAAATGGTCGGGTGGACATCTACTATGGTGCGGCGGACACAACAACCGCCAGAGCGTCTGTTAATCTGAGTGACTTACTTTCAGCACTTATACCAGAGCGTCGCGTCGAGTTAGTAATACGCGCTAAAGAAAACCCGATCTTGAGCCCAATTCCGGAACATTCCTGGGAATCTAAAGCTGTTTTTAATGCTGCAACCTTTGAGCTTGAGGGTATAATTCACATTCTGTATCGGGCTATGGGAGATGACGACACGAGTGTTATTGGATATGCAACGACAAAAAACGGTATCAAAATTACTGAACGACTGGCCGAGCCTATATATGTACCTCGAGAAGATTTTGAAAATAAATCTCATCCAGGGAATTCAGGTTGTGAGGATCCTCGTGTAACTATCCTGGGAGACACCATTCATATGGCGTACACTGCCTACGACGGAGTACATGCGACTCGTGTGGCTCTCACCTCAATATCAAAAAAAGACTTTTTAGCGCGCAAGTGGGACAGATGGACCACGCCTATGTTAACCACTCCTGACAATGTTAACGACAAAGATACCTGCCTCATGCCCGAAAAAGTAGGTTCGCAATACATGCTTCTTCATCGTATTGACCCCCAATTATGTGCAGACTTTTTGGACTCACTGGACTTTAAAAAGCAGCGACTTACCCGTTGTATTGAAATAATGGGGCCGCGCCCAGGTATGTGGGACTCCGTTAAAATTGGTATTGCAGGTCCTCCTATCAAAACAGCTTTTGGGTGGCTCCTCATTTACCACGGCGTATCAAAGACAAGCACCTACCGTCTTGGAGCAGTACTGCTTGACCTCAAAAACCCCACTATAGTAATTTCTCGGACAGTTGACACTATTCTTGAACCACTTCTGCCCTATGAGGTAGAGGGGGTTGTTGGACACGCTATATTTTCTTGCGGGGCTGTCTTGCGCGAGGATACACTCTTTGTATACTACGGCGGTGCTGACACTGTCATGGCGGTTGCCCGGGTGTCACTCAAGAAGTTACTTAAAATCCTCTTGCCGGACAATCTCATATAAAACCTTATGCAAATCCCCAAAGCTATAGCCTTCGACTTAGATGGTACGCTCAGTATAAGTAAAACAACCATGACACCGGAAATGGGTCGACTCTTGAGCGAACTCACGAACTTGCTACCTATCGCTCTTCTCTCTGGGGCGGGTTTTTTTCAAATGAAGAAACAATTTCTGACCAATATCCCAGGTGATGCAAATTTTGAAAATATATATTTATTTCCTGCGAACGCTGCGCAGTGCTATACGTACAAAAATCGAGAGTGGCAGGCTATGTACGACCATTCACTTACAGAAGAAGAAAAAGAAACAGTAATTGCAGCTATCCAACAAGCATTGCATGAAGTAGGTCTGACAGAAGAACCAGCGCAACTCTGGGGCGAACGTATCGAAGACCGCGGGGCGCAAATAAGTTTTTCACCTTTGGGACAACAAGCTCCTGTAGAAGAAAAAGAGATGTGGCGTGCTTCATATCAAGACAAACGTCATCGCATGACGACCCTTCTTATTGCGGCCTTGCCTGATTTTGCTGTGGCAATGGGCGGAATAACTACCATTGACATAACTAGAAAAGGTACTACGAAAGCTTTTGGCTTGGAGCAACTATCAAAACTTACGGAAATTGCTATAGCGGATATGTTGTATGTAGGAGATGCACTTTGGGAAGGAGGGAATGATGCGATTGTCATTCCAACAGGTGTTCAGACCCACCAAGTTTCTAACCCCGACGAAACTGCTACGCTTATCACAGGAATTATTGACCAATTTTAAAGACGAGGAGGTATACTAGTGTATATGAGTAGAAAAAGTCTTATTATCACTTTACTAGTAGTTATTGTTAGTATTATTGCTGTATACCTTTTATTGCCGCAAACTACAAAAGCTCCAAGCACGGCCAAAAACACCGCTTCTTCACAAAACCTCGAATTTGCCGTTGTGGTAGACTCACCCACCATTAATAGCGAAGTTACTTCCCCCGTAACCCTTTCTGGCAAAGCTCCGGGTACCTGGTATTTTGAGGCTAGTGCGCCTGTTTTAATAAAAGACTCTACAGGAAAAGTGTTAGGTAGCAGCCATATTAAAGCACAAGGCGACTGGATGACCCCAAACTATGTTCCTTTTGTGGGAACTCTCACCTTTTCCAAACCAAGCACAAAAACAGGGACTCTTATATTTAAAAACGACAATCCTTCGGGCGACCCTGCAAAAAAGAAAACACTTGAAATTTTAGTCCAGTTTTAGTATTCCTTATTTACCTTCTATAAAAGTTTGCTACTCGCCAAGCGATGAGAAGTCGATCTGGCGTTTTGAATGTTCTTCTTTTTGGTGACTATCTTGTTTTAGATTCTCAGCTTTCCATCCGATCATATTTGCCAAAAGTTGCATAAATGACCCCGCACCGGAAAGCGCTACAAAAAATATTATATACCAAGCCCAGGGGAACATGAAGTAGCTAAACGAGATTACAAAAGCTGACCAAAAGCTAATGCACCAGGGGCAACCGAGCAAATGATGGAGTGTTCCGAGCAAGCCCTTTTCGTACGGCCTAATTTCATACCATGCTTCCCCCTCTCTCTCAAATTCTATTTTTTGTACAAAAAGGTTACGTGCCCATCTTGTGATTTTGTCATATACCACTAAACGCGTAATACGAAATGTGGCAAGTGCCATAAGAATTGCGTCAAAGACCGAAACTGACTGCGGAAAAGTTCCATACGTGCGCCACATATAGTACAGAAGCCCAACAGTAATAAGGAGAAAGAGTACCGATAAAGCGAAGTTCCAGGTATCTTGATCTTCCTTTGGCCTAAAAATAACTTGTGACATGTGAGACTTATTATAGTACTTTTATGTTTTTGGTCCAGGGAGTCAAGGCGACGCCTTGACATTGAAGTGCTACACTCTATAAATGTCAGTTCAAAATCAATTTGCTCCCGACGAATGGTACCACTGCTACAATCGAGGTATTGATAAAAGAATTGTATATAAACAGCCTCCCGACTATGATCGTTTTATACAATTACTTTATGTTTGTAATGCAACAGAAAAAATACACCGTAGCGATTTATTGATACATACTACCTTAGAAATATTGCAAATCCCTCGCTCTGGCACTCTTACACAAATTGGCGCATTCTGTTTAATGCCTAATCATTTTCATTTACTTCTAAAAGAAAGTGTCCCTGGTGGAATTTCCGCTTTTATGCAAAAACTAGGCACTGCGTACACGATGTATTTCAATATTAAGAATAAAAGGACAGGAGGTCTTTTTGGTAAACCCTTTAAATCACGTCATATTTCTGACGATCGATATTTTCAACGAGCTATACAATACATTCATTTTAATCCTGCTGAACTATTTGAACCAGCCTGGAAAACTGGCGAGGTTGAAGATGTGTTCACTCTACGCAAGAACTTACAAACCTACCCCTATTCAAGTTTAAATCTATTTACAAATCCTTCTCATGAGCTGCGGCAGATAGTAGACACCTCCGTATTTGAAATTGAGACTCAGATTGACCCTTTACAAGCATTACTGGAAGCTCAAGAGTATTATCAACAGTGTGGCAAGGCGACGCCTTGACATTTTTACCGGAATTAAAAAAGTCTCGGGCGTATCCGAGCTTTTCCTTACCTTTAAATACGAAGGGTAGGTACTATGGTTTATATGGCAAGAAAACCTTTATCCTCATCTACATGATGAAAGTGGGATAAAGGTATCTATTTTACGACATTTTTGAGAGAAAAAAGCAAATTTGAGATTATTTTCGAATAAAATGATTGCTATTTTGTATATTTTGTTCTCGTTTTGTTTATACACACCCACTTTTAAGGTAAGGAGAGTACAATTAATTTCCTTGAGTTGTTTATAAGTCCTCTTAAGCGAACAAAAGTATGGCAATTACGCAAAAAATAAAGAAACGCAATGGTGAGCTCGTAGATTTTCAACCACAGAAAATCACCCTTGTAGTGCAAAAAGCTTTTGCGGCCGTGCTTGGCGACTCCCATGAAGCAGATGCTAAAGACATCACCCGTGTTGTAGTTGATGCTATTGATGCAAAATTTGGAAACACTGCATTTGTCCCAACTGTTGAAGAAATTCAAGATTTAGTTGAAACAGCCCTTATGGAGCGAGGTTTTTTTACTGTTGCGAAAGACTATATCATTTACCGCTATGAACACAGCAAACTGCGCGCCGAACAAAAAGAGGAAGTAATTGAAAAAATTATTGAACATTCCCTCATGATCACTAAGCGAGATGGCTCTGTCCAAGCTTTTAGCGAAAGTAAGCTTACACGCACTTTGCTTCGTGCAGCTGAAGGATACGAGCGCGCAATTGACGTACCAGCGATTATTGCTCGGGTTCGCGCCGAAATGTACGACAAGATGAAGACAAAGGATATCCACGAGGTGCTCATCATGGTGGTGCGTTCCATGATAGAGCGTGACCCTGCCCACTCTATTGTTGCGGCCCAACTTTTGCTGCAGTCGTTGTACCGCGAAGTATTTGGCACTATGGACTACACTCGCCTCGAGGAGGTTCATAAAGCTGCTTTTATAAAAACTATTAATCGAGGTGTCGAAATTGGCCAGTTTGACCCACGCATGCTCGAGTACGATCTTCCAAAATTAGCCGAAGCGCTGATAGTCGAGCGTGACCGTGACTTTAAATATTTGGGCCTCCAAACACTTCAAGCCAATTATCTCTCTAAAGAGCATGGGTCTCGAAAACTCCTTGAAACTCCACAAATCTTTTGGATGCGAGTGTCTATGGGATGTGCCTTGGCTGAAAAAACTCCAGAGGAACGGGAGAGATACGCTATAGAGTTTTATGAAGTGATGTCTGCTATGTATTACACCCCTTCCTCGCCTACTCTGTACCACGCTGGACTCAAACTCCCCCAACTTTCTTCCTGCTTTCTTTCGACCGTGGGAGACGACTTGCATGCAATTTTCCGCGAATACTCCGATGGAGCCCAGCTTCTTAAATTTGCCGGAGGTCTGGGCACTGACTGGACTTCAGTACGCGCAACCGGCTCGCTCGTTAAAACCACAGGCGTCGAGAGCCAGGGCGTTATCCCATTCCTCAAAATTGCAAATGACGTCACCATATCTATCAATCGCTCAGGTCGCCGCCGCGGGGCACAGGCAGTCTACCTTGAATACTGGCATGCCGATATTGAAGACTTTATAGAACTGCGCAAAAACACTGGAGACGAGCGTCGTCGTGCGCATGACCTCAACACGGCAGTGTGGGTCCCGGACCTATTCATGAAGCGTCTTGCTGCAGACGAGATGTGGACCCTCTTCTCTCCTTCTGATGTGCCAGACCTCCATGAGATATATGGGCGCAAATTTGATGAACGGTATGCAGAATACGAGCGCTTAGCTGACGAAGGTAAGATGCCCATGTTTAAGCGAGTGCGCGCTGCTGACCTTTGGCGCAAGCATTTGACTATGCTTTTTGAATCCGGTCACCCTTGGATCACTTGGAAAGACCCTTCAAACATCCGCTCTCCTCAAGACCACGTTGGCGTCGTCCACTCTTCAAACCTCTGCACCGAAATTACACTCAATTCTACTCCTGACGGCGAAACCGCAGTTTGTAACTTGGGCTCAATTAACATGTCGAGTTTTGTGCATAACGAAAAGTTTGACCGTGACTTAGTTGCACGTGTTGTACCAGTTGCTATGCGAATGCTTGATAATGTTATCGATATCAACTACTACCCAACCGAAAAAACCAAGAACTCAAACATGCGCCATAGGCCAGTTGGCTTGGGGCTTCGCGGACTCCAAGACGCTCTCTACAAAATGAATATCAATTTTGATTCAGACGAGGCAGTGAAGTTCTCTGACGAATCAATGGAGATTATCGCATACCACACAATCCTCTCCTCTGCCTTACTTGCCAAAGAGCGTGGAACCTATGAGTCTTACAAAGGCTCTAAGTGGGATCGGGGAATTTTGCCACAAGACACAATCGCACTCCTCGAACAAGAGCGTAATATGCGCATCGACATTCCTCGCCACGAAACGCTCGATTGGCGTTTAGTTCGAGAATCGATCAGGCAATGGGGTATGCGTAACTCGAACACTATGGCTAACGCTCCAACCGCCTCGACAGCCAATATTGCGGGCTGTTACCCCACTATTGAACCGATTTATAAAAATATCTACGTAAAGTCCAATATGGCTGGTGACTTTATGGTGGTGAATGACTTCCTCGTTGATGATCTTAAAAAGTTAGGACTCTGGAGCATGGACATGTTGGAGAAAATAAAATTCTTTGATGGCAGTATCCAAGAAATAGAAGAAATTCCTCCTGCACTTCGCGCCAAGTACAAAGAAGTCTTTGAAATAGAGCCTACGTGGCTAATTAAGGCGGCTGCACATCGAGGTCGTTGGATAGACCAGTCACAGTCCTTGAACATCTTCTACGGTGGCACTTCTGGGCGCGTCCTATCTGAGATCTACCAATATGCATGGGGACTCGGGCTCAAGACTACCTACTATTTGCGCACCCTTGGCGCATCCCGTATAGAAAAATCGACGGTCAACATGGCAAAGTTTGGTGGCACTTCAAAGACGGACTTAGGCGTTGGCACAGGAACAACCGGCTCACCACAAGCAAACGCTGGGCAAACAACGGTTACTATCGAAGAAATTATTACAATCAACGAGCCAACCCCAAGTTTGGTAGCAAAATCCATCCCCTCGCCAATGGTGATGAACCCGCAAGGCGAAGTGTTGTTTGCCCGACCAAGCGTCGCCGAGGAGAGGAGCGCCGAGGCCCATACGCTAGACACAGCTGAAAATGAAAACACTTCAATAGCAGCTTCTCGTTCGACCAAAACCCCTTCTTCAAATAACTTTTCTCGAAGTGCAACAACGACAATTGAGGCCACTGCCACACTTATCAAACGGCCTCAAAGCACGCCGATGCTCACTGCCTCAATTGCGCGCGAAACACCGCTTGCACCTAAAATATCTTCGACTGCTGCCAACACAACTGCACAAACGGTACCTCTTGAAAAATCTTTTGGAGAGAAATCAGGTGACCGCTTGGCTAAGCTCCTGGCCGAAGAAGCCGCCCGCAATAAAGGCACCATCAAACCCAAAGTCGAAGTAATCGGCGAGGTGTGTGAAAGTTGTTCGGCGTAATCTTAACGACAAACATAACGTTGAAGGCTCCTGATGATATCATTCATCAGGAGCCTTTGCCTTTTTCTCTCCAATCATAGCTAGGATTACTCCAATAACGCAAGAGAAAATTCCTCCAAAAAATAAGCCAAGCATTAAGTTAGCGGACCCGTGACCGTCGGAGTTTGATACCACTACCATAAGTCTTGGTTGAGAGGACTCTACAACCATCCAGAGACACAACCCACCTAGAATTATGAGTCCGTAGCCGATGTAGCTAAGTATTTTCCTAAGCATGTACTATCCTCTTTCTGGCTCCTTTTCCTTACCTTTAAATACGAAGGGTAGGTACTATGGTTTATATGGCGGCAAACAAGAAAAAACACCTCACGAGTGAGGAGCGGTTCTGCATTGA
>JAYVXU010000043.1:0-12936 GCA_043784925.1 Candidatus Adlerbacteria bacterium | reverse complement strand
CCGTACCAATAGCCCCACCTTCCGCCACCTCGACAATCAAAGGTTATGTAGACGAAGTACGTTCAAATGGTAACGGCAGCTACGCCATACTCGGCTGGGCATGCTCCACAGGGTACGATGCCCCAGTTGATATCCACCTCTATCTTGGAGGACCAGCAGGCTCAGGAGTGGGTGGCTTGTACACTCATGGTACAACAAACTTACCAAGTGAATTGGGGGTTGCAGCAGAATGTCATGCTCGCGGTACTACCTATCGCTTTAACCTTACGCTTGGCGCAGATGCAGTCAAAGCGTACGGTGGTCAACCTTTCTTTGTGCATGGGATCTCTCCTATAGGAGGACCTAACTCAGTCATTAGTAATGACCACCATCTTGTAGTACCCACTTTCACAAACACAAACACCAACCCCGACGGCTACTTAGATCAAGCCTCCTGCTCGACACTCGCGGGTTGGGCGTATGATGCTGATGATGTGAGCGCTTCACTTGATATACATCTCTACAAAGACGGCCCAGCAGGGCAAGGAACCTTTATAGACAGCTACAAAGCAAACCTCTCTCGACCTGATGTAGACTCATACTTCAATATCACCGGCGACCATGGATTTACTATTACGACTCCCAGTAGTCTTAAGGATAGCAAACCACACAAGCTCTATATATATGCTATTGATTCGCTCCATGGCAACGACCATAATCCACTCATTGCAAATAGTCCACAAACCATTAATTGTAGCGTTACAGCTATCGCTCCTATCAAACACACCCTGGCCCAAGGGTGGACTGGACCTGAAGTCACTACACTCCAGACCACACTCAAAAACCTGGGACTTTTCACCAATGAAATCACCGGCTACTTTGGCCAAGCCACCAAAGCTGCAGTTCAAACATTCCAACATCAAAACAATCTTGCGGCAGTAGGAGTGGTGGGGCCTAAGACTCGGGAGGCTTTAGGGAGGTAAGGTAAGGGAGTGCAGCGAACACTTATGTCTACGTAGTTAGACTCGGGAGTGCAGCGAACACTTATGTCTATGAAATAAGACCCGGGAAGAGCCTTAACATTGTGTAATCGTGTCATAATGATACGATTACACGGTAGTAATGATACGATTATGCCTCAACTGACCCTCAACCAACACACTATCCTCCAGCTATTTTTACAGCGGGAAAAAATTGCCTCGTCGGAAGTACACAGGAGTCTCGCTGCTGTGGGGCGAGAAATTTCTTTAGTCACGGTTAAGCGCGAGCTCGCGTCTCTTTCCTCATCAGGATTGCTTGTCATGTCTGGCGCGGGTCGCTCGGTTACTTATACCATCAGTACACTCGGGCGTTTATGTGTCGATGTTAATCCTCATGAATATGTCACTATCGAGCCTGACCTGCGATTTGGATTAAAAACTTTTACTCATGATTTATTCCAAACGGTGCCCCTAGAAGTTCTAAACGACGCCGAGCTCCAACGGCTCGATGCTGCAACGGTAGAATACAACACTCATACACAGTCGCTGTCACCAGCGCTTGAAGAAAAAGAACTTGAGCGCTTTGTGATTGAATTGTCGTGGAAGTCGTCCCGGATTGAAGGAAACACGTACACCCTGTTAGACACCGAACAGTTGTTGACACGAGGTATCGAAGCCCCAGGACATAGCAAGCACGAAGCTATAATGATACTCAATCACAAAGCAGCCTTTTCGTTCGTTCGTGATCATTTGCCACTTTTTACTGAGCTAGATAGCATACATATACAAGAGGTCCACAAGCTTTTGGTCAAAGATTTAGATGTGACCTCTGGCTTTCGGTCAAAACCTGTGGGTGTTGTGGGGTCTATCTATAGGCCGCTGGACAACGTCTATCAAATTACAGAAGCAACCCATGAGTTGTGTGCCGCAGTTGCCAGAGAGTCGTCGCCCTATAGTAAAGCACTCGTAGCGCTCATGGGTATTAGTTACATCCAGCCATTTGAAGATGGGAATAAACGAACCTCAAGGCTTGTCGCAAACGCTCTATTGCTCGCGCACAGTCGGGCGCCTCTTTCCTACCGAAGTGTCGAGGAAAATGACTACCGCGAAGCGATGCTTACTTTCTATGAACTTAATACTATCCAACCCTTTAAAAAAATATTTGTAGAGCAGTACTTTTTTGCCGCGAAAAATTATGCAGTACGCGGTGTGTAGCAAACAGGTGAAAAAGGTATACTGTATGTAGTTTTACTAATTACAAACAATATGATTTCAATAAAAAAGTGGATGGGAGTTGGTGTAGGATTGTCGCTGCTGAGCTTCGCTACAATCGCAATACCACTTTCAGCAAAAGCCTCTGGTCTCACTCCAACCCAAATCTCGGGCATCATCGGCCTCCTTTAAACATTCAATGCTGACGCAAGTGTGCTTGCCAATGTGCAAAGAGCTCTTGGTGGGACGCTTACTCAAAGCAGTAATGAGAGTGGGCAATCAACCAGCCAAAGTTTAAGTTTTGTTGGTCGGGCTGGGGTTGCATCTACTCAAACTTTGGTAGTAGATGGATTTGATATTTATTCTCCCGAACCAGTAATCTTTAATGGCGTGCCGCGTCTCTACTTTGGCGGCTGGCTCTCGAGCAATGATTTACCTCATGACGCGATATATGTAGCAGATTGCCCATACGGAGCTGGTGCATGCACCAATGCTCGCAAAGTAATTGATGCCGTAGCGTCTGGTGTATATCAACTGAACGATCCATCTATTGTTCTTGTGCGTGGAAATGGATCGACCCGAGATTACTACATCATGTATATGACTGGCTCGACAGACACAACCATTGCGTCAAACAATATATATTACTCTGTCTCGTGGGCAGACGATGGTGTTAATTCCCCATACCTCGGTGCTCTGCACCGGAGTGTTTTGATTTTTGCAGCATATTCTGAAGAGTGGGGGTTCGTTGGCATTACTTTGGTGTTTGCTCTATATGGAGTCATTTTTTGGAGGCTTTTGCGTGCCGCCCAGCTGGGGGCGTCCAACTTTGAAACACTTTTTATAATCGGCGTGCTGTGCTATTTGGCCGCCCACTTTGTGCTGCATGTTGGAATTAATATGGGCGTCCTTCCTGTAACCGTCACTACCATACCTTTTATGAGCTACGGCGGGTCGCATATTTTAGTTGAGTTTTTAACGCTTGGTATTGTGAGCGCCATGGGCGCCTACTCGCGCGTGGCCCATCGTGACGCTATGGACCGTGAATTTAGCGGAGGCTATGATAATTAAATAAGATGTTGAGGTGCTCTTATCCCCATACGCATTCCTGCGAAGCTTCGTTTTTAGAGTACAATTTTGATATCAAGGCAAATAAGTTGCCAAATTAGTTATAATAAATTATTTTGTACATGAAATTTTTAAAGGAACACGTATATCTACGCAGTAAGATTAGAAAAGGGGTTGGTTTTTTTGTCGCCACTTTTTTATTTATCGCTACCTTAAGCAACACAAGCTTGCCTGCACAAGCGGCGGGACTTACTTCACTGCAAATTTCTTCTATTCTAAATCTCCTCCAATCTTTTGGTGCAGATTCTACTGTAATTTCCAACGTGTCTGCTGCGTTAAACGGGCAACCTACTTCGGGGACAGACAATCCCTCTGCTTGTATCGACCTTACGTACAACCTCTACTCGGGTTCAACTGATACAAAAACAAACGGTGATGTGTCTCGTTTGCAAAAGTTTTTAGGTCTTAACGCCACTGGTTACTTTGGCCCCGCAACCGAACAAGCTGTGCAAGACTGGCAGTCATCCCACGGAGTTGTAACTTCAGGCTCTCCTGACACCAACGGCTACGGCTATGTTGGAGCAAAGACAAGAAAGGCGATGGGGTGTGGAGAACAACAGTCAGTTACAGTTCCGACAATAACTATCACATCAAACTTGCCAGCAAAAGGTAGTATAGATACTTTCCTTCGAGTCCCTAGTAAGTATGCTAATTCATATGTTGTATATGTGTTAAATCCAGTTAAAACTTCGATACCAGTATCCAGTGGGGCACTTCTGGGTATGGCATATAATCCAAGTGGAAAAGATGTTGATGGATATAGTGCACACCTGTCTATTGCCAGTGCACACGAAGGATTTGCTGTTAATCAAGGTGGGGTGCACTGGTTTTCTGTCCCGTCTGGGACGTATCAAGTTACTGCAGTGTTCTATCCCAAGAGCCCATTTAAACCGGGTACAGATATGGAGTATATGGATATTGGGACTGAGCCCGGATCCCTTACGTATTTTGATAGTAAACCATTTGAAGTTGTTACAAACTCGAACGATTCACTATTAAATACACCCACCATTAGTATTACAGGAACTACTCGACCAAATGTAACTTTTTCCTACGTAAATATACCTACGAGCGACATCCAAGGAATCTTCCTTGTGGGTACAAACTCTAACGTGACAAGTATGCCAACAAATGGAGGAACAGGGACGGGAAGTATGTTAGTACCAGAAAGTGCCCCTGCAGGAAAATATTTCTTGCGTGTGCTTGCACGACTCAATAACCGAACGATTGTAGAAAGCACCCCTTTTGACCTTTCAGCTTTGGTACCTACACTCGGTGAAGTCAAAGCCTATTTTAATGGCGCAACGACACCTCTAACTTCCGCTGATACGGTGACTCGCGAATATGCTGTTTCATTTTGCGACCGCTCACATGCTACCGACCCGAATGCATCAAAACGATGTACTTGGAATAATACAGAAATCTTCACTTCAACCCCCACCTCTCCAACAGCGACTATTTCTCAAGGTGCTTTTGTTTCCTTCTATTCAGTTATGGGATTTAGTGGTAAATATGCAGGAGCTGCAAAACTTCAAGTTGATGTCTTAGACTCGAATGGTCGAGTTGTAGAAACAATGACAGAAGATGATGAGAATTTTTCAAAAATAATTGGTCAATCTTGTACGCCTGTGGGTGCGTGTGGTAGGTGGTCTGCTAGCTTTGACGCGAGACAAAATCCTATTTCTCTACTAAATGGAATTTATACTGTAACAGTAAAAGACATAGGAACTAATGCTGTACTTACAACAAGTAAAATAACACTAGATGCTCCTACGCCTACAACTATTAAAGGTGATCTTAAGGGATATGCTAACTATGAAACTAGTCCATTCTATACAGTACCGTCTCTAGCCATAACACAATCAGATGCACTCGCTTCATGTAAAAATATGGCCCAGAATAATACTTGGGTCTTGCGTTGTGTGTGGAATGGTCAAGAAATATTCAATGACATTGGTACAAAAGTGGGAAAGGTGGAGGTCTACGTTGATGGTGCAACTACGCCCTTTGCAACAGCTGATGCAGCGAGTCTGCCAGGCGCGGCCTCCAGGTGTAACAATGGCCGTGTTGTCACAAGTTGTGTTTGGGCAGGAGAAAAACTTTTTACTAACACCACAACTAACACTTCAACCTCAACTATTATCGGGTACACCGACGAGGTACGACCCAACGGTGACGGATCATACTCGGTGTTAGGTTGGGCATGTTCAACTGGGTTTGACCAATCAATCGGAGTACACCTATATGTGGGAGGGGAAGCAGGGACCCCAGGGAGTCACTTCTACACCAAAGGAATTGCCAATTTATCAAGCGAGCCAGCTGTAGCAAATGTCTGTCAGTCGCATGGGACCAACAACCGCTTCAATCTTTCGCTTGGCGCTGATGCCGTTCGAGCTTATGGAGGCAAACCATTTGCTATCCATGGTATATCACCCGTGGGCAAATCAAACCTCGTAATTAGTAATGATCACCACCTGATGATACCCAATGCACCAACCGCTACTCTTCCGATTAAACACACACTCGCAGTTGGTTGGACAGGGGAGGAGGTAACAACCCTTCAACAAACTCTGAAACAACTTGGACTCTTTAAGGAATCAATCACTGGGTACTTTGGCCAAGCCACCAAAGCTGCAGTTCAAACATTCCAACATCAAAACAATCTTGCGGCAGTAGGAGTGGTGGGGCCTCGGACTCGGGAGGCTTTAGGGAGGTAAAACACACTACAAGTTTTTTGCGGTACAATGGACGGTATGGCACTGTCGTGGAGTTCACGGAGAAAACTGATTTATTCTGGAGTTGTATTTTTTGTCGCTTTTCTTGTTATTTTATTTATTTGGATTGAATTTTTTACCGCTACTCCCACCTGTTTTGACAATAGGCAAAATGGTGACGAGCTAGGTGTCGACTGTGGGGGTTCTTGCAGCTTGGTGTGTAGCGAGCAAGTAAAAGATGCTACGGTAACGTGGGCTCGCGCATTTCAAACAAGCCCTCACTCCTACACCGCTGCAGCATATATACAAAACAATAGTGGGGAAACTGCGGCGCGCAATGTACAGTACGCCTTTCAGTTGTATGACGCAGACAATAAATTAATTATAGAAAAAAATGGTACTACCGACATTCCTCCTGTCCAAACTGTACCAATTATCGAGACTATGATTAATACCGGGGACCATACTGTGGCGCGCACTTTATTTTCATTTACCAGTACCCCCGTCTGGAATCATGTGGTGCATGGTAGCGTGCCTACCGCCCGCATTATAAGTCAATCACTGACACCGGACGCAAAGCGACTGCAGGCCATAATTGAAAATAATACCTTAGATGACTATCTAAAAGTAACCGTTGCTGCCGTTTTGTTTGACAGCGAAGGAGTTGCTCGTGCGGCATCTAAAAGTACCATACCTCTCGTGGCTCATAAGTCGACTCAAAATGTGGTGTTTACCTGGCCGCAAGGAGTCAGTGATGTGGTTCGTGCTGAAATATCCGTGCTCCCTTCCTTTTAGTGTAAGATACTACTTAAAAGCTCTGTATTTGTAGAGAGCTTGCTTGTATGACTCCTACTAAACTTACTGAAAAAAAGAATACAATTGATTGGCTTGTATATGTCCCCGCAATGCTGCTGTCGCTGCTTGGAGTGGTGACTATGGATTCTTTTACCGGACATGATCCATATTTTTTGCGCCAACTGGTGTGGATTTTCTTAGGCACTCTTGTCTTTTTTGGAGCACGAAAAGTAGACTGGCGGTTTTTGCGTCAAAGTGGGGTAGCAACTTCTTTTTTTGCAGTACTTATTATCCCGCTTGTTTTTTTGCTCTTGCTTGGCACTGCCGTAAAGGGAGCTAAAAGTTGGCTGTCTTTCGGTGGGCTGGGCATTGAGCCTATAGAATTTGTTAAATTAGCCCTTATCATACTTTTGGCAAAATATTTTTCACGACGGCATATTGAAATCAAAAATTTCAGACATATTATTGTGTCTAGTATATATACAGGTGTCGTATTCGTTCTGGTGGCGCTTCAGCCCGATTTAGGAGGTGCAATTATTATAGGCCTGATATGGTTGGGCATGGTGCTCTTTTCCGGTATATCGCGCAAACATTTAGTCTCAGTAATTTTACTTGCTGTAGTAGCTTTTTCCGGCATGTGGTTTTTTGGATTTCATGACTATCAAAAACAACGCCTCATGACATTTCTACACCCGAAACACGACATATACGGCACCGGTTATAACGCGTATCAGTCTACAATTGCAGTTGGCTCCGGTGGTATATGGGGGAAAGGTATTGGCTACGGTACGCAATCGAAGCTTCGTTTTTTACCGGAATATCAAACAGATTTCATTTTTGCTGCATTTTCAGAGGAGTGGGGGTTTGCAGGTATTATATTGGTATTTGTACTGTACGGTGTTATTTTTTGGCGGTTATTGTACGCGGCAAGGCTCGGAGCCTCAAATTTTGAAACATTGTTTATTATCGGTGTCCTATGTTACTTAACAGCACACTTTGTACTTCATGTAGGTATCAATTTAGGAGTGCTGCCAGTCACGGGAACGACTATCCCTTTTATGAGTTACGGGGGTTCACATATTTTGATCGAATTTTTAACCCTTGGTATTGTTGGGGGTATGAGTGCCTACTCACGTGCCGCGCACAGAGATGCTATGGAGCAAGAGTTTAGTGGAGGTTACGAGCAGTAATAGTTGAGATTAAAAAGTGCAATCAGGGGGTGCGATTTCTGGTGAACATGAATTTGCCCACCAACAACTTCCTGCGTACCCTCTTCCTGTACGACACCATTGGGCCGGGGTGCCCCACCAACCGGGCGCATAATTTACACCGACATTTAAATGCACCAGTAAGCCATAGTTTTGATAGTAAGAAAAATACTGCACTTCTCCAAAAAGATCGGCTGGAATAGTGGTGTACGACGCTAAAGGAGCTGTAAGAGCGTTGAGCGAAGCGTTGCTATCATTGACTGGGTATACACCATGGGCTGCGTAATATTGGTCGAGCCCTTGTTTGAGTCCTCGAATTTCTACTGCGTGTTTTGTATCAATTGTTTTTTTGCGAAGATTTGTAACAGACGTCAAAATAATAGACGAAAGTAGTGCCATGATAGCTATCACAGTTAGGAGTTCAATTAGAGTAAAACCTCGGTTTGCATGCCTCATGGTTACCGAGTCAAAGGCTGGTTTGGATTAAAAGGAGGAGGGTTTGTGGGGGCAAATTTGTGCGGGATCATAAACCAAACACTTATAAGAATTGCTACAACACTAATTCCTATAAGAAGATAATTTGCTTGAGATACTGTTTTGACTATACCTAGTCGTAGTAACAAGCCAATAAGTCCAGACTGGGGTGAGGTTTGAGAGTCATTCATAGTATTTTGTTGTTAATAAAAAATATACTTCTAATATAAATATAGTATATCAAGAAAATAGAGGGTTGTAGATGTGAAAGCGGGGAAGCGTGTATACTGCACAATTATATGGACATAGAGACGCACAAAACGCTTGGCCCCCTTACCACCTTTTCAATTGGTGGACCGGCTTCCTTTTTTTGCCGAGTTACACAAGTGCAAGAACTACAAGAAGCATTTTTGTTTGCACAAGAACATGCGCTCGGGGTTTGTATACTTGGTGGTGGGTCCAACGTGCTCATGCCTGACGAAGGCTTTAATGGCCTAGTAATTAAAATAGAAATAAAAGGTATTGAACTTCAAGATATCCCTGGTCATGCTTCGGACAGACTGCTTGTGGCAGGGGCAGGAGAGTCATGGGACAAAATAGTGGAGTATGCAATTACCAATAACTTGTGGGGTATAGAAAATTTATCTGCAATACCCGGTAGTGTGGGCGGTGCGGTTGTACAAAATATAGGAGCGTATGGGACTGCTGTGTCGGAGACGTTGCGGTGGGTCGAGGTCTTTGATAGTCAAAAATTACAAACCAACAGAATGTCTGCTTCAGAATGTTTGTTTGGATACAGAAGCAGTATCTTCAAACAACAAGAGCATCTTGTGGTGGCGCGAGCAGCCTACCGACTTTCGTCAATGCCCAAGCTTAACCTGGAATATAAAGATTTAGCACAAAAATTTTCTGTCTTCTCGGACACACCAACACTACAAGCGGTGCGCGAGGCGGTTGTATCAATTAGAAAAAAGAAGTTTCCCGATCTCCGTCTAGAGGGGACAGCCGGTTCATTTTTTAAAAACCCTATTGTAAGCCCGGAAGCTGCAAAAATTCTTGCAGAGAAATTTCCTGGTATGCCACTTTTTTTATTGCCTGAGTCGACGGGCATAAAAATCCCGCTTGCATGGCTTCTGGACCATGTACTTAACCTCAAAGGTTTTGAGGTTGGAGGAGCGCGATTGTTCGAAAAACAACCTCTCGTGATTGCTGCTTCGCGTACTGCCTCCGCTCAGGATGTGATAAAACTTTCAACAATTGTAAGAGAAAAAATAAAAAAAGAATTTTTAATTGATATTGAACCGGAAGTAAAAATTATTTTTAATAAAAAATAAAATATTTTTTTGTTAGTTATCCACATACATAAAAATATTTTTCATTGTATCTATATACAACTTCACTGATACTTATATCAGAGCATCGAGTTTGTATATGGTGTTCTGTCCTAGGGCTCACACCATATACGGTCGAACGATGCGCAACCAATTTCGCGATTAAATTCGCTAAAACAATGGCAGCAAAAAAGAAGAAAGCAGCAAAGAAGAAAGCACGCCGCTAAATTACGGTTTCTTCTTCCGGATCTAATGCCGGAGAATCCTCTCGGAAGGAAAATTCCCCTTTTGCCACCCGGCAACAGGGGGATTTTCCTTGTACCTTGTATAGAGGCGAAAAAGCTCTTTTTGTGGTAATATCGTGCAATGTTTTCTCTCAAAGGAATTTTCAAGGAGGACGGTCAAAAGATCGTTCGGCAGCATGCAAAAACGATAGAGCAAATTAACGCTCTGGAGCCTCAGATGCAAGCTTTGTCCCCTGAGACACTGCGAACCATGACTCATTCGCTTCGAAATAAACTCGCGGGAGGGGATTCTCTTGAGGATATTTTGCCTGAAGCCTTTGCGGCGGTGCGCGAAGCGGCAACGCGCACCCTCAAGCTCCGTCATTTTGATGTGCAAATGATAGGCGGTATTGTGCTACACAACAGAGGTATAGCAGAGATGAAAACAGGTGAAGGTAAAACACTTGTGGCAACACTCCCGGTATATCTCAATGCACTTATGAATAAGGGCGTGCATGTCATAACCGTTAACGACTACTTAGCAAGACGCGACGCTGTGTGGATGGGGCAGATATACGCAGCGCTTGGCATGTCAGTCGGGATAATTAACCATGACTCATCTTATTTATATGATGCCGCACATACGGAGCTTGATGCGCTTCGTGATGAAGAAGCAAGCTTCCATGTGGTCCATGAATTCCTGCGTCCAGTAAGTCGTGCTCGAAGTTATGAAGCAGATATCACGTACGGTACAAACTCTGAGTTTGGCTTCGATTATTTACGCGATAATATTGCCTATCAACCAACCGAACTGAGACAGCGTGGACATTTTTTTGCCGTCGTTGACGAAATAGACTCGATTTTAATTGATGAAGCGCGTACTCCCTTAATTATCTCGGCACCAACAGCAGAGTCAGAAGACCTCTATAGACAGTTTGCCGACATTGCGTCCAAACTTACTCAGGAGAAGGATTTTACGGTAGACGAAAAATTAAAGGCAATTCAAATGACTGACCAGGGAATCGAACATGCCGAAAAATTACTGGGTGTCGAAAATATATATACTGAACGTGGAATAAAATTTGTGCATCACCTCGAAACTGCGGTGCGTGCCAAAGCTTTGTTTCATAAAGACAAAGAGTATGTGGTAAAGAGCGGTGAAGTGATTATTGTGGACGAAGCTACGGGTCATATGCAGCCGGGCCGACGCTGGTCGGAAGGGTTACATCAAGCTATCGAAGCAAAAGAAAAAGTAACGGTGCAAAAGGAGTCTCGCACGTATGCATCTATTACATATCAAAATTATTTTAAACTCTACGACAAACTGGCGGGCATGACCGGGACAGCCAAGACCTCATCAGAAGAGTTTTTTAAAGTGTATGGGTTGGAGGTCGTTGAAGTCCCGACAAACCGCCCAGTCGCGCGCCTGGACCATAATGACCTTATCTTCCAGACAGAAACAGGCAAGTTCAAAGCCCTCTCAAGGCGTATTAAGGAATTACATGAAATAGGGCAGCCTGTTTTGGTGGGCACGGTCTCAATTGAAAAAAACGAATTGTTGTCTGCATACTTGAAGCAGGAAGGTATACCCCATGAAATTTTAAATGCTAAAAACCATGAAAGGGAGGGCGAAATAATTGCGGCCGCCGGGAAGCGCGGCATGGTGACTGTTGCCACTAACATCGCGGGGCGTGGTGTCGACATTAAATTGGGTGGACCTCTGGCTTCGAAAGATGCGGCCGACGAAATCAAATCCTTAGGTGGATTGTTTGTACTTGGTACTGAGCGGCATGAGGCAAGGAGAATAGACAATCAGTTGCGTGGCCGCTCAGGCCGCCAAGGAGACCCAGGTGCCACGCAATTTTACGTGTCGCTTGAGGATAATTTGATGCGCGTGTTTGCCCCCGACTATCTAAAGACTCTTATGGGTCGTTTTGGCATACCAGAAGACGAGCCGATTGAAAACGTCATGGTCAGTCGCTCGCTTGAAAGTGCACAAACAAAAATCGAAGGATTTAACTTCGATGCTCGAAAGCATGTGCTTGAGTATGACAATATTTTAGATAAGCAACGTCGCTCTATATATGAGCGCCGCCATAAAATTTTAGTTGGGTCACTCCGGGACGTAGAGAGCGTGTTGGTTGAATTGGCAAATGGTAATGAAGTGGCGCTCGAACTTATCAACCGCAAACTCGAGCAGTATGGCCGCGAGTCTATCTTTTTTGCAATGCGAGGAGTGATACTGCAAACACTTGATTTGCTGTGGGTTGAACACTTGGAGTCTATGGAGTATCTTCGGGGTTCGGTTAACTTGCGTGCATATGGGCAAAGAGACCCTTTGACTGAATATAAAAAAGAGGGAACACGGATATTTAAAGACATGGAACTGCTTATGGCTGACCGAGTATTCCAAATTTTGGACGCGCTTGCGCCTGAGGTTGTCGACCAAGCGACCCCACTCCCGACCGGAGGCCGGATTTCCCCAGACATTGTAATGACCGATGGTAATAGTTCTAACTCATTTAGTGAAGAGGGAAGTCAATCTTCAAAATCTTCTACAACGTCGAAGCCAATTCTAACCACCATAGGAAGGAATGACCCCTGCACCTGTGGTAGTGGCAAAAAATGGAAGAACTGCGGTCTAAAGGGAACACAGGAACACCTCGAAAGAATGGCTCAAAAACAAGGCAAATAAAACCCCAAAAGAGCTCCCTCTAAAGGGAGCTCTTTTGTAGCCTTTTTGGGCTTGACAAGTAGCTTTATTTTATGTTAAAGTAGACGTGGTAGGGGCGCCTAAATTCTCTAGTGATACGCAATCGCATCTGGTATGTTACGGATAATACCACAGGCAAACGCCACCTCGTAGGCACTCTTCCCCCGAAGTGACTTTC
>JAYVXU010000042.1:0-12937 GCA_043784925.1 Candidatus Adlerbacteria bacterium | reverse complement strand
TGGCTACCTTGTCGGATTTTTGAGCATTTTGCTTGGAATGTACGTTAGGGGTAAACCCGCGGTTTCTTTATGAAGATTTCACTAAAAAAGCATATACTTTACATATGAAAATCTTAGTCGTCGAGGACAATCAAAAACTGGCTGCAAACATCAAGGAAGGCTTTGAGCACGACGGTTTTGCTGTTGACTGCGTATTTGACGGGCTCACAGCAGAAAAGCGCATCCTTATAAATCGTACCGACTATGATGTTGTGGTGCTTGATCTCATGCTCCCCGGGAAAGACGGCGTTGCGGTGTGCCGTTCGTGGCGTGAGCAAGATGTAACCGTACCTGTATTGATGCTCACCGCCCGTGATGCAACGGACGATAAGGTAAGGGGGCTGGATTCGGGAGCTGATGACTATCTTGCAAAGCCGTTTGCCTTCGAGGAATTACTGGCTCGCGTGCGTGCACTCCTGCGCCGCCCACAGGTAATAGAGAAAACAATATTGCGAGTGGGCGATATTACTCTTGATCCGGTAAGTCGCAGGGTCGAACAGGACTCGAAAGAAGTTACACTTACTCTTAAAGAGTACATGGTGTTGGAATATTTGATGCGGAATCAAAATAAAGTGATAACGCGAGACGCTCTCTACGATCATGCGTGGGACTATGCGGATAATTCGTTTAGTAATACAGTGAACGTACATATGAAAAACTTGCGGCAAAAATTACATGACGATGGAACACATATACAAACAATCCGAGGCGTTGGCTATAAAATGGAGGCGTGATATCCTCCTACGTGCCCGCCTAAAACTTACCGCAGCGTATGTGGGGGTTTCTGTGATTGTACTCGCAGTTTTTAGTTATTTACTCTACAACGCACTGCTAGCTCATCTTGCAGAGTCGATCAATGAGGACGTTCTTAATTTTACTGCGAGAGAACTTTTCTTTGAACGGGCAAGTTCAGTGGTATTATCACAAATTTTAATGGCGGACGGTATTGCCCTCATATTTATTCTTTTGAGTGGCTACGTCCTGACGGGTATTACGCTTCGCCCTATTCGCGAGGCACGTGATCGCGAACGCAGATTTCTTGCCGACGCCGCGCATGAATTACGAACTCCACTTTCTGTTATGAAGTCTGGAAACGAGGTTGTGCTTCGTAGTGAAGCTGATATGTCACCACGAATGAAAAAACTCCTTACCGAAAACGTAGAGGAAATTGATTCACTCACCCGTATTGCGAATGGACTTTTGTCACTTGCAAGTGAAAAGGAAAAAGCTACAAAGAAAAGATTGTTGGTCAATCTGCACCCCGTACTATCTGGAGTAGTAAAAAAACTAGAATCAATCGCCCGCACACGTCGGGTAAAACTAACATTTATCGCAAAAGAGTCGGCGAAAGCTCTTACCGTTCATGCAGATCAAGGCGCTCTCGCCCGGGCATTTGAGAACCTAATTGAAAATGCAATCAAATACACAAAATCAGATGGCACTGTAGAGGTAACCTTAAGCGGCAAAGGTAAATCAGCACTAATTCAAATACTCGATACCGGCATAGGTATATCACCCGACGACCTACCACACGTTATGGAGCCTTTTTATCGTGCAGATGCGGCACGTACCTCAATGGACGGCTCGGGACTCGGTCTTTCCATTGTAGCTGAGACTATCGAAGCGCATGGTGGGCGTGTAAGCATAGAGAGCAAGCTGGAAGTTGGCACTACCGTTAATGTTACATTACCTACCGCTACTACATAGCAAAGCTTTCCATATCAGAACTTAACTCAAGCTCAGTATGATTTAGTGAAAGGTCGATACAATCAATAATCAAAACAAGCTACAACAACATGAAAACTAAAATACTACTCATGCTATTAGCAATTCCGCTTACAAGTACCCTCGTTGTCGGAACGGCATTTGCAAGTCCCAACCCCTCACTGTCAAAGACAGATACGGTAAAATATAGCAGTACAACAGCTTCCACTTCCACCTCATCAGCCAGTAAGAATGGGAACGATAAGTTAGATTCACAAACAAATAATGCAATAAATACTAAGGGGACCGGGGCTGTAACAAAACAAACTGTATGCAGTCAAGCATATACACAAGCTGTCACAAAAGCTAATGCTGATTATAAAGCGTCGAAGCTACAGGCTAAGTCCGCTTTAACAGCGGCACTTAAAGTAGCTAAAAATAACCAAGACAAACTACAAGCGAACCAAACCTACAAAAGCTCTATTAAATCAGCTAGTCTCACTCAAACGTCTGCTTTGAAACAGACCAAAGCTGATAAGTCGAAGTGCCCCGTGAACGTGAAGGCGACCAATCGCAATCCCACACAGTGATGACTCCTGCGCCTATGTCAAAGTCGATGCCCACGGTGGTCAATTAACTATAAAAGCGATGAGGGTGGGTGTAATCGTAAGTGTTGAGCTACCCTTGCTCAACACATAATGGGTTCTTTATTAGGACTTAACTCAAGCTCAGTATGATTAATACAGATGATCAGTACTGAGCTTCAAGGTCGAGTGTGCACGCTAGAAAATTTTTTGCGCATGAAGTTCATAGTTCATCACTAAAATTAATCACTTAAAAAAACAATACATTATGCAACCATACAAAAAACTAAGTAAGGGAGCGACGTTAGCACTCTTCGCCGCTGGATTGATGGCAACCGGAGGAGTCGCGTCAGTCGGTATGCAGGCGTTTGCTCAAACATCTTCGACGTCGAGCGCTCCAGTCGCGGTCACGCAAGCTCAAGATACTACAGATAACGAGGCAAATGTCGTTCTTCCAACGGGTGGCATCACGGAGGCACAAGCGCGCGCTGCGATTATGGCCAAATACCCTGGAGTCACCATTAAACAAATTGAGCTTGATAATAAAAATGGCTCGATTGTCTATGGTGCAGAACTTTCTGACAAATCAGAAGTAATCGTGGATGCCAAGACAAGTGCTATTTCCCAAGAACCAGCAGATCACGAAGGAATTGACCAGCAAGACAAGGGTGGCCAAAATGATGCTAATGAAGCACCGGGCACCGAGACCAACGATGGCCCTGACGGCCCAAATGAGGCAGGGGGATCGGTGAAAAAATAATTCTGCGAAAAACCGTAACATTTAGGAAATGGATCATAACCAATAAAGCAGTTCCACTGCACTAAACAAAATGGATCGTCACTCCTGATGAAACACAGGCCCCACGTGGGGCCTGTCTGCGTTTTAGAGGTCTGCCTCGATGGTCTTGGGACACTCCAGGATTTATAAGGAGGGGTGCAGTTCAATGACCCGCTGTGAGAAATTACTTTCGATTCCTGATGTAGAGAAGTACCTGATGTCAGGAGTAACTAAAAGATATAGTATTCCAATAGATTCGGCAGAAAATGCTAAAATGAATATGGTTACTTTCTAATACTGGAAAATAGTACTCTACTTGTAGCTAACAGTACGTGGCTGTTATTACATACCTATTTTGTATTACTATCAATGCGTGCTCCTCCCCATCGAGCACCGCCTTACCTTCGCCCGCTTCTACTCGTATGAATTGATCTAGCGCGTGTACTTCCTCTCCGATATCTTCACTTGGCTTGAGGCTCATGACTACAAGTTGAAGACGCTCATCTATGTAAAGAACTTTGCGAAAGTATTCGTTTTCAAGAGACTCTTTTTCTATATTAGTTATGTATCCTTTCATATTCCTGTAATCCCTGGAGATTCACGTTTTGTCATAGATATAAAATGAATTATTTAATAATTGGAATTTCTTTAAATACATGACGATCACCCACTTGTTCGAATGCATAGTCGGCCCAGCGAATCCATGTGGGTCGAATCCAAATAATGGCAGATAGGGCAGGATCGAGTTTAGTTACGGGGCCAGCAAACCACTGGTTTGAGTTGAGCACCTCAAACAATTCGTCTTTTTTCTTGAACACTTCTTCCTCAAGCAAAATGTCCATTGCTATACCTTCTATTTGCAGCGTTTGCGGGATATCTTCTGCGGAAATCGTAAATGCAACTTGTGGATGTCCCTGCAAAGCTTCGTATTTCCTGGAAGTTACAAGTGTAAAGAAATAAATATTGAAATCATCGTCGGAAATGTAGTAGACCGTACTTGCGTGAACTTGATATTCGTGCGCACTTGTTGCGATCACACCCACCTTGTGGCGTTTTAGAAACGCGAGGGCATCTTTGCGTGCATGATCAAGGTCGGTATTCATAAAGTAATTATTAACTATATCTTCCTATACATGAGCTATGGATGAAGATCGAGTGATTGTTGAAATAAATATCGTATTATTCGTTGGCTTGTGGAAGCGGGTGAAGGGAGTAGTATCAATATGAGTATATATGAAAACTGAATATCACAACACGTCGGAGGATGCTCATTCACCGTCCTTTACCCTTGAAGCCCCTTCTTTTTACCTGTATGCGAAATCAAACCCAAACCCGATATTGATCACCAATATGAAGCGTGAAATCCAGTACGTGAATGAGGCATGGGAACGCCTGACGGGATATGCTAGCAACGAAGTGCTCGGAAGAAATCCGCGATTTTTGAGCAGCGGCAGAACTCCACCTGAACTATACAAAGCCGTCTGGGAGACTTTGATGGCAGGTAACTCGTTTGAAAGCGAGGAATTTATAGACAGAAAGAAAGACGGATCAGAATTTTCTCTTCGTAGTGTCTTTTTCCCCATAGTGATACGCGGAACCATTACCTACCTTGTTCAAGTACTGGATGACATTTCAGAACGTAAAGAACTTGAAAAAAGAAAGGACGCTTTTATTAATACTGCATCGCATGAACTCCGCGCCCCCCTGCAGGTCATTATGATGTCTTTAGATCTCCTCAAACATGAGCTTGAGTCCGCCCCAGCCGCAACAATGGATATACTCAAAACGCTGCAAGACGAAACAGGAAGACTCGCGTCGCTTCTCAATAACCTGCTTGACGTAAGTACAATGAAGTCGGGCAACCTGTGCATACGAAAGGAGGTGCGTGACCTAGGGAAGTTGACGCATAGGCTCGTTGATGAACTCCATACGACATTCATAACACACTCGCTAACTATTGAAGAGCACGGAGACGCAGAGCTCAAGGCAATGTACGACGAGGCGCGCATCACGCAAGTTCTCACCAACCTGATATCAAATGCAGTCAAATATTCTCCGCAAGCAAATCGAGTGGTCATCCATCTGGACGCGCAGACAAGTGGGGTAGAGGTACGGGTACAGGATTTTGGGATAGGCATTGAAGAGGAGGAGCGACAAAAAATATTTGACGTATTTTATCGCGCAAAAAACAGAGGACGCATCGAAGGAAGCGGACTTGGTCTTTTTATTACCGCGCAGATTATCGAAGCTCACCAAGGGCGTTTGTGGGTCACCAGCGAACTGGATAAAGGATCAACCTTCCACTTCTCGCTTCCCCTCAATTAGTTGTATAGCTAACTTGAATACCTATCGCTCTTTTTATGTTTTCGGACTGGTTTAATACCTATATTTTTAACCACTCCTTCCAATCGCGGAGCGATGTTATGCTGCTGAGCCTCATGTTGTTTACGATGAGAAGCTACCTGTGTAGATTTTTTGTAGTCCATAATAATAAGCTTACTTTTTAACTTCACTCTCTTCATTCTTGAACCCAGCACATTTGCCACAGTGTTCACATTTGCAAACACACTTGCCACCTTCGCTCATTTTCTCTTTTATTTTTAGGATCTTTTCAACAAGTTCTTCTTTCGATTTCTCCATTAATTCATCTTTGTTCATGTGGTTGTAAATTATTTTTAATATTATTTCTGCTGCTCTATAGTCGTCGTCATTTCAATAGTAGACTACCAGCATGAAGATCTTATATGCGTGAGAGAAATAGAATTTTTCCATCAGCATGTGGCACTTTAGACTATTGATTGTGTATTGACCCAAAGTCCAATAGGATGAGTTATGAAAAAAACTCTGCATTACTCCCTTGTCACGGTGACCATTGGAGTGATCTTTTTGACTATTGTAAGTTTTTTTACGTTTGGTGTACTGTCTAAAAAAACAGAATTACCGAGGCCCTATATACAGCCTACACAACAGGAGGTTGTCTCTACTGCCGGACAAGCGCCAATAGTTATCCAGTCACCGCTTTTTCACTACATTGAAATACAAGACGGCTGCAATTGGTCATATGTCGGTGTATGTGTACATGTGCGCTCGGGTCCAGGACTTACGTATCCAATAGTCGTCTCGCTGCGTACCGGGATAGTATTAAAAGTCGAGGCTACCACTACAGCCGCTGATGGTCATGAGTGGTACAAGATTATATTTGACGGAAATATCCGCTACCCTGAGCGCGTAAAGAGCGACTGGTACGTAGCCGCCAATAGCTTAGACGTACGGCATTTTACAGACAAAGGCGACAGCCAAAGTGCGCCGGGTGTTGTCGGTTCTACAACCAAACGTATCGTTGTTAACCTAACAAAACAGATACTCTATGCATATGACGGCGACACACTATTCATGCAGGAGTCCATATCGACCGGCCTTGAATTTACCCCAACGCCAATCGGGAAATTTACGGTATACAAAAAAACTCCAAGTCGCTACATGCAGGGTCCAATCCCCGAAGTCAGCGATCAATTTTACGACCTCCCCGGGGTCCCGTGGAATTTATATTTCAGTGTAGATGGTGCGGTCATCCACGGAGCATACTGGCACAATAGCTTTGGCGAGCAATGGTCACACGGCTGCGTGAATCTGCCGCCGCAACAGGCAAGGAAGCTCTACGACTGGGCCGTTCTTGGTACACCTGTCACCGTACAACGGTAATTTGGGTGCTTTATTTAAGCCATACAACCCGCCCTGCGTAAACTTCCGCAAATTTCTGTACATGAAACAATTATGAAATGCTATTCTCTGTGCCCGTTCCACCTTCAATACCTGTTGTACCTTTTTATTCCCAATTTAGGGATATACAATATCCGCCGTGGCAGAAGGTAGGGTGTGGGGTAACCAGCTTGGCGATGATAATCGATTATTATAAGCCAGCTGTTTCGGTAAATACTTTACTTCAGCAGGCAACTTCATCTGGTGCGTACGATACAAAAGCCGGCTGGACTTATAAAGGTTTACTGCATGTTGCAAAAAAATACGGCCTTGACGGCGCCAGTTACGATTTGGCGCAAGCCAGTACTGATGACGCTTTGTCGCAGTTTAAACAGTACGTTAAAGATGGCCCTGTCATGGCTTCCGTACACTACCAATTTGATCCGAAAAGCACGATACCTCATTTGGTAGTTGTTAACGGCATTATAGACAAGATCATTTACTACAATGACCCCGCCGCACAGGCGGGTGAACAACAGATTTCTGTTGCTAATTTCCTTAAAGGTTGGAAAAAAAGATTTATTGTAATTAGACCTGCAAAAGAAACCGTCGCCATTGGTTTATCTACAAAACAATCAGCTCTTTAATTCTTTATATAAGAAGTGCTGCCGCAATTGCAAAGGTTTCTTTCACGTTCTTTTATTGACCATACCACTGGCGATACCAGCCGCGCATTTGATTAATTTCTTTGGTCTGTGCGTCAATAATGTCTGTTGCAAGTTGTTTCATTTCAGGTCGGTCGGTTGAACTTTGGAGCATCTGCGCCATCATGACTGCCGTTTGGTGGTGTGGGATCATTTCTTCAATAAAGGATTTGTCGAAAGTAGAAGATGTTTTGAGCTTGTCCATATCAGTTGCGTCCCCCATCATGCCACCCTGCATCATCCCCACGCCCATACCGCGCCCTGTGTCTGAGAGGCCACTTGGCACATCTTTGCTATACCAGGTTTTGTACCACGTTTTCATCTTCTGAATCTCCTCTGTTTGCGACCGTTTAATATCTTGAGCGAGCTGTTTAATTTCAGGATGTTGCGCTTTGTCGAGCGCGATAGTAGCCATCGCAATAGCATCGGCGTGGTGCGGTATCATTTGTTCAATAAAGTGCGAGTCTATCGAGCCCGCCATATGATTTACTAACGTAGTATTTCCTGACCCCATCATTGAATTCCTGTATCCCATCATCCCGCCCCATTGAGGGGCTACCAGCAACATGAGTAAAATACCAATAGCTATTCCTCCTATCCCCCACGGCAGTGCATTTTTATTCATATACTGTAATTTATTTTTTTAATAATTATGAATTGTTACACGAGCTCGGATCCCAATTTCTCAAGCATCATATGATGAATTGTTGCAATCTGGAGCCAGGTTGCTATAAGAATGAGAATAGCGGCACAAGCAAGTGCATCCATTTTAGTAATTCCGAACACTTGGTTGTCACCACCTCCGATAAGCGTGCCTGCAAATACGATCACTCCCACGAAGCCCGCAACGACACTCCCCACATGCATCAATTTTGATAGTTTCATATATTTTATTATTATTTGTTACACACTCCTGATAAACTAACCTGTTTCGATCAGCCTTACAGCAACAGATTTTGTTTTGAAATGCCAGAATACCAGCACGCTTAAGGTTGCAGCAAAGAAACACCAGACTGAGACTAAGGCGTTCATATAAAACCAATATGAGATCACTGCGAACAGGAAAGTCAGGACTCCAAATATATTGATTATTTTATTGCTTGAGAAAAGAGAGCTCGCAATCGTGCTAACAAAATATAGCAACATTACTCCGAACTCATAAAAATGAGAATTATTGTAGACCACATGTCTGCTCACGACCTCAGATACAACAGGGTCAATCGTATGGGCATAATATAAATATAATCCCACGGCAAGACCAGCAGCCTGACAAACAAATACTGCTTTCTTTCGCCACGATACAGTCTCCAAGAGGCCGAGCGTAAAAGGCACGTATATCGGCCAAATAACGAACGCAAACAGTGAAAAAATATAGGTTGCGACAAGATTAAGAGTCGCCGCATGCCAACCAAATGATAGCCAAACAAAACCCTCCGTTAGTTGTTGAATGCCAAACAAAAGTGGCACTAAGGCAAATGGCAGCTCACGCTTAGTTTTTGCTTGTGCAGTAGTTATAACTCCCCCTACACTGAGGACTCCTCCTGCGACAAAACTTGCTGTGGCTGAAAAACACATAATTTAATTTCGCACCCTAAAGCGCTTGAGTAAGAGTGAATTACCAACGACCGACACCGAGCTCGTTGCCATCGCAACTGATGCAAAAATAGGGCTCATGAGTATGCCAAAGAAGGGGTAAAGTAGCCCCATGGCAACTGGTATAAGGAGTATATTGTAGCCAAACGCCCAAAATAAATTCATTTTGATTGTTCTCATTGTCTTTTTGGACAGTAAAATTGCCGTAGCCACTGAGCGAATGTCTTTACTAATCAACGTTATGTCCGCAGCCTCAATTGCAACATCTGTGCCACTCCCCATCGCAATCCCTACATCTGCTTTTGCAAGCGCTGGAGCATCATTGATTCCGTCTCCCACCATGGCCACGCTTTTACCTTCTGCTTGGAGCTTTTTAATTTGTGCTTCTTTCTGGTCGGGAAGGACTTCCGCGAGCACGCTCGTGATGCCAAGTTTACTTGCAATCGCTTGTGCTGTTCTTGTATTGTCTCCAGTGAGCATTATCACTTCGAGGCCAAGTTTCTGGAGCATTTCAACACCTTCTTTTGCTGATTCTTTTATAGTGTCTGCAACTGCAACAAACCCCGCGAGCTTAGTATCAATTGCGAGCATCATTACAGTTTTTCCTTCAACTTCTAGCTTCTCAATTTCTTTTTGGTGAAAGTTAACATCAATACCGGCTCGCTCCATGAGCTTTCTGTTGCCAAAAGATATTTTTTTGTTTGAGACTATACCTTCTACACCTAACCCCGCTCGCGCACTGAAGTTGGTAACTTCGAACGTACCTACTTTTTGCTTCTCTGCCTCAAGCACAATACTTTCGGCAAGCGAGTGTTCAGACCCTTTTTCAATAGAAGCAGCAAATTGTAGGAGTGTTTTCATGTTATATGTCGGGTCAACCACAACAACATCTGTTACTTCAGGCTTGCCCTTCGTGAGTGTCCCTGTTTTATCAAACACTACCGTCGTTACTTTGTGAGCAATTTCAAGACTTTCTGCATCGCGAATAAGTATCCCGTGTTCAGCCCCTTTCCCGGTGCCCACCATAATGGCGGTTGGTGTTGCCAGACCCATTGCACATGGACACGCGATAATGAGGACGGCGATGGTGTTTAAAATGGCGTACAAGAGCGAGGGTGCGGGCCCAAATACATACCAAAGCGCAAACGTGAGTATCGCAAGCATTATCACAATGGGCACAAAATAGGACGACACAAGGTCAGCCACTCTTTGAATTGGGGCTTTACTTCCCTGCGCCTCCTCAACTAACTTAATAATTTGGGCCAGCATAGTTTCTGACCCTACTTTCGTAGCGGTAAAGGTAAAAGTGCCCGTTTTGTTCATGGTTGCTCCTACAACCGTGTCACCTTTTGTTTTTTCAACAGGCAGACTTTCTCCTGTTATCATAGACTCATCGAGCGACGAACTCCCTTCAAAAATAATTCCGTCCACTGGAATTTTTTCTCCAGGACGTACCCGTATCAAATCGCCAATAATTACTTCACTGATTGGAACATCAATATCATGACCCTGTCGTATTACCCGAGCTGTTTTTGCCTGGAGACCAATAAGCTTTTTAATAGCCTCACCCGTACCTGCTTTTGCTTTCACTTCAAAATAACGTCCTAAGAGGATAAGCCCGATGACAATAGTTGCTACGTCAAAATAGGGCATCGGTTCAATACCCACACTTTGGATTATTTGAGGGAAAAATGTCACGAACACGGAGTAGGCAAAAGCGACAGTAGTACCAAGCGCCACTAGCGTGTCCATATTCGCGGTCCTATGCTTCAAAGCGGGCCATGCGGCTTGATAAAATACCAAACCAATCCATAGTTGAACAGGTGCCGCAAGCAGGAGCTGTACCCAAAATAGTTTAAGAAACGCGGGCGCTGTGTTTATGAGTCCAGGAAAACTACCCCAAAGAATAAGGGAGCCGAGTACAAGACTAATAGCCACTTTATTTCGAAGAGTTATAAGCTCTTTTTGTTTTTCTAATTTCTCTTCATCGACAGACAGAGGTAGCGCATCTACCTCCGCTTTGTAGCCGACCCCTTCAACCGCGAGCTTGAGAGTCTCGTTTTCTACCGCTTCGTTGTGAGTAACCGTAGCTTTTTCTGTTGCTAAATTGACACTTGCTTTTGTGACTCCTGGCACTTGGCTCAAGGCGCCCTCAATAAGCACAACGCACGAAGCACAGTGCATCCCTTCGATCTTAAATACTTTTTTAATTTCAGTCATATTATTGAACGATTATTTTGCCGTGGAACATATTCATGCCACACGAATAAGTGTACTCTCCGGATTTTTGAGGAGTAATTTCAATAGTCGTTGTTTTATTTAGAGGCAACTGTTTCCGAATCTTAAAATCGGACAATATCACTTCATCTAAACAGCTCGAAGAATCTTTTCGAAAAAAGTTGATGGTTGTTTTTTCTCCACGAGGAATTGATATGACTTCTGGGGTATACCCGCCATCTACCAGCACATCGACCGACCCCAACACAGCTTGGACCTTCTGCTTTCGCATAAGGAAAAACCAATAGACAAATCCTATTGCAAGTGCACTTACTATACTGACTATAATTTTATCAGGGGACATAGTTTTTATATATGACTTGTACTATTTATTTGATAAGTTATAAATCCGTATTAACTCTTTGACCGCCTCTTCATTACCGCCTTTCTTCTCCATCTGTTCCTTCACGTGGGAGCGTAAGTGGTTTTCAAGCAAGAAACTGTTCAAACTTACGAGCGAGCGCTGAATAGACAGAGATTGCTCAAGAAGTATTGGGCAGTACACCTCTTCGTCAATTGCTTTTATAAGACCGTCCATTTGCCCACGTAGGATTTTGGCACGGTGGATAGCCCGTGCTTTTAGTTTTTGGTCGAGTACATGTCTCATATCATGTATTTATTATATATAAGCATACATGAAGATAGGCTATACCCCTATACCCTATATTCTGTGGATTCTTTGTATATGCCATTATGTAATTGTAGAACCACAGGTGGGGCCAAGCTATTGGGATATTACGGCTTGTAGCACAAAAAGTTAAACCGCTGCACAGGGCAGCGGTTTTTGGTTAAGCGGTTTTGGTGGCTCTTGTTCGTTCCGAATGTCTTGTACGTACAGAAATTTTTGGTTTCCTTTCCAACAAAGCATACGGGTCTTGGTAGAACCCGACCATTGCCAAAGGCGTGAGGCAAAGAATTCGCATATCTTTCCAAAAACTCCGATTGCGCGTGTATGCCAGGTCGAGCCATACACTCAACTGTGGGTCATCTTCTTGTCGGCACCCAGTTAATTGTAACAAGCCCGTAAGCCCAAAATACATCTGGGAATCATTAAATTCTGGGAATTTTCGAATGATCTCCAGGGTTATAGGAAGAGTTCGAGGTCTCACCCCAACTAGACTTATGTCCCCCCATAGAACATTAAGAAGTTGGGGCAACTCATCGATCCGAAGTTTTCGAAGGATTTTCCCTGCACGTGTGACTCGAGGGTCATCTTCCTTGACCAAGTCAACAATCTCGCCAGACCCCGAATTTTTTTTCATGGTGCGAAATTTGATCACTTGGATTTTTTTATTTTTGTTCCCAACTCGTTCTTGGATATACCATGGCCCCCCAGGTGAATCGATGGCTACCCAACATGTAATCAAGCACATTAAGGGGAAGGCGAGGAACAAAAGGATGGTGGACACGAAAACGTCAAAGATCCTTTTACTTGGCGGCATATCACACTCCGTTTAAAAATCTTTTCCTTACCTTTAAATACGAAGGGTAGGTACTATGGTTTATATGGCGGCAAACAAGAAAAAACACCTCACGAGTGAGGAGCGGTTCTGCATTGA
>JAYVXU010000041.1:0-36654 GCA_043784925.1 Candidatus Adlerbacteria bacterium | reverse complement strand
CTTCAAAGCTCTTGACCAATCTAACTTCGGACATTGATTCAATCAAAACATTTGTAGCTCAAGCCATAAGTTCGCTCATATCCTCTGTCTTTATTATTATTGGTGCCGGGATATTACTAGTGCTTATCAATTGGAAACTTGCACTTACAGTTTTGTCCGTGGTGCCACTCATTGGGGTGATGTTTTTTTTGGTTTTGATGCGCGTTCGAAAGTTATTTAAACGATCCCAAGAAGCAATAGACTGGCTCAATCGTGTTATCAACGAAAGTATTTTAGGTGCCGCACTCATTCGACTTTTTAATTCGGGGCAAGTAGAGTACCAAAAGTTTTTGAATGCTAGTGAGGAAGCACGAAATATTGGGATGAGTATTTTACGTTTGTTTGCCACACTTATTCCGGTTATAACGTTTGCTACAAATGGGGCAACACTGGTTATTCTTATACTAGGAGGCTACTACATTATTGGGGGCACCATGACCTTGGGAGAATTTACTGCATTTAACAGCTATTTGGCTATACTCATTTTTCCCATTTTTATTATTGGATTTATGAGTAACGTGTTTGCGCAAGCAGGAGCGTCCTATGAAAGAATTCGGGAGGTGTTGGAAGCTGTGCCAGAACCCGAAACCGGTACGCTTTCCCAACCTATCGGGGGCCAAGTCTCTGCACACAACATCTCGCTTGCATTTGGCGATAAATACGTGCTCAAAAATATTTCTTTTGAAATTACACCAGGCACACGTACTGCTATTATAGGACCCACTGCAGCTGGCAAGACACAATTGTTAAGTATACTTATTGGACTCACGAAACCAACGGAGGGAGAAGTCCGCTATGACGATGAACCTCTAGCTGAATACGATAGAAAATCTCTTCATGCTCAAGTAGCGCTCGTATTCCAAGATAGCATTTTGTTTAATGTGAGTGTGCTTGAAAATATTGCCTTTAGTGCAAGTGCAAGGAACGATGATACTAAACGAGCAATTGAAACAGCAGAACTTGCTGACTTCATTGAGACTCTTCCTCAAAAATTAGACACAATAGTGTCAGAGCGTGGGTCAAGTCTCTCGGGTGGGCAGAAGCAGCGAATCATGTTGGCACGTGCACTAGCGCTTAATCCAAAAGTGCTCCTTTTAGACGACTTTACAGCCCGGGTGGATACTCAAACTGAACAAAAAATAGTACATAACATTACACGTAATTACCCTGGAATAACGCTTATTTCTGTTACTCAAAAGATTGCTCCCATTGAGACCTACGATCAAATTTTATTACTCATGGAAGGAGAGTTGCTTGCGCGTGGGACCCACAGTGAACTTATGCATACCAGTCCTGAGTATGTTCAAATTTATAATTCGCAAAAAAGCATAAAGACATATGAAGTACAGGCTTAATACAACAAAAACAGAAACTTCTGGAGGTGTGTGGGCGGCACTGCGCGGGCTTTTGCCGTACCTGAAAAGTGAGAATCGCAACCTTATACTTGTCGCTTGTGCAATTTTAGTAAACACTGGCGCCAGTTTAGTTGCTCCCATTCTCATTGGGCACACTATTGACACCTACATTGTTGAGCATAATTTCCATGGAGTACTAGTTTTTTCTGAACTTCTTTTAGGGATTTTTATGTTGGGGTTTATTGCAAGTTATGTCCAAACACGAACTATGTGTGGAGTCGCGCGTCGCGTCCTCTTTAACTTACGTAATGCTCTTTTTACTAAGATCCAAGAGTTGCCAGTTGCATTTTTTAATCAAAATAAGGCTGGGGATCTTATTTCTCGCATTAACTCCGACACTGACAAGCTCAATCAGTTTTTTTCGCAGGCGTTGATGCAATTTTTGGGTAGTTTTTTCCTTGTGCTCGGGACGGGTATATTTGTGTTGAGTCTTAATTATCGTCTCGGAGAGGCCGCACTCCTCCCTGCCCTACTCATATTACTCGTGACTCAACTACTGTCGCCGTGGGTCAAACAAAAAAACTTAGCTTCACTTCAAAGCACCGGAAGGTTGAGTAGCGAAATTCAAGAGAACCTAAGTAATTTTAAAGTAATCATCGCGTTTAACCGTCTCGATTATTTTAGAGACACTTTTACAGAGTCTAACCAGGCTAATTATATGGCTTCAATTAAGGCCGGTATAGCTAATACTATTTTTACACCACTATATACTGCCGCCTCCACACTCGCACAACTGATAGTTCTCGTGCTGGGCATATATTTTATCGAGGTGGGCTCAATAACGATTGGGGTGGTTATTGGATTTTTACTGTACGTTAACAATTTTTATAGTCCACTGCGTCAACTAGCATCTATTTGGTCCACACTGCAACAAACACTCGCTGCCTTTGATCGTATTTCTGAAGTTCTGGTGCTTACATCCAACTTACCCCTGGTCGCAAAAGAAGCTACATAAACACCATACACATTACTTGAGTTTAAAAATGTGTCTTTTACATATCCTGAGGGGAAGCAAGTCCTACACCATGTCAGATTAAGCCTCGAAGAAGGTAAAACGTATGCGCTTGTGGGTCCAACAGGCGGCGGTAAAACAACTACTGCATCTCTTATGGCACGACTATATGACGCTACTGCGGGAGAAGTACTACTTATGGGGAAGGATATTCGCTCATATCCACCAGAAGAGAGAGCTTCAATAATTGGATTTATACCCCAAGAACCATTTTTGTTTAGTGGGACTATTCTCGACAATATTATATATGCCCACCCTGAATATTCGAACTTTTCAAATGAACAATTGTTCGATATATTGAAAGACTTTGGGTTGGCACACTTACTTGACCGTTTTGACCAAGGGCTCGATACAAAACTAACTGCAACTGGCGAGGGAATAAGTTTGGGTCAAAAGCAGCTAATCGCGTTCATTAGAGCCGTGTTGCGCCGACCCAGACTTCTTATTCTTGACGAAGCAACCGCCAACATTGACACCGTCACGGAGCAGTTGCTGGAAGATGTGTTGCGAAGTCTACCTTCGACTACTACTAAAGTTATAATTGCTCATCGCCTTAATACGATTGAAAACGCAGACGAAATATTTTTTGCAAATAGTGGCGAAGTTACAAAAGCTGGGTCTATGGAAAATGCGGTTGATCTACTCTTGCACAACAAACGAGCGAGTTAGCGCTCGCACCAAAATGCACCCGCGGCACGTATATAGAAGATATGCTTAAAATTTTTAGATTATAATAATTACACAATGCAAAAAATTATTTTAGGTATAGCCCTAGCGCTTTCTGTTATAGGTATTGCGTCCCTTATACTTACCCCCAAAAGTACTACTGTTGCTGAAAGTGCAAACATTCCTTCAACCCCTGTGTCCGCTCCTACCACAGTCACTCGTGTTTCTGCCTCAACGACATCTATTGCTCTTATCCCTACTCCATCCCCTACAGCTTCAAAATCATATACAAGGGCAGACGTAGCACAACACTCATTAGCTTCTAGCTGTTGGACAGTAATTAATGAGAAAATTTATGATGTAACAAAATGGATAGAGCAGCATCCGGGTGGACCGGAAGCAATTCTAGGGCTTTGTGGTAAAGACGGGTCCAGTGCCTTCAATGGTCAGCATGGGGGTCAACCGAGGCCCACCTCCGAACTTGCAAGTTTTTATATCGCTAACATAACTCAATAATATGCCACTTCGTGATATAGCATTCTATACCCACTTAATCACTCTTGGCATAGCTGTGTGTGGGATTTTGTTTGCCGACCACATGGGCTTTGGGTGGATACGGGGCAAAACTCCAACACTCAACCCCAAAACACTCGTGCGTACCCACTGGGTAGTGGGGATTAGCCTAGGCGCCATGTTGGGTAGCGGCTCCGTACTTTTTTGGAACGCACACCAGTATTTGCTCACCGACCCTACTTTTTATATTAAAATGACCTTTGTGTTGGCACTCATTATAAACTCTTTTGTTATTGAAAGATTTTTGAATGTGGCAACTACACAGCCTTTTGCAACTCTCACCAAAAAACAAAAACTCCCTCTCATAATAAGTGGCGCCGTCTCAACTCTTAGTTGGATAGGTGCCGCAACTACTGCTTTTTTTCTTTTTTAACACTTGGCAAATCCAAATGTAGGAGTGCGTCGCTATAGGTAAGGCCTACTTTTTTGCCCGGGTTAAAGATGTTGTGTGGGTCAAATATCTTTTTTACCTCCATAAAAAGCCCGAACATGTCACGGCCAAACATTTTTTCTATGTACGGAGTGCGGATCAAACCGTCATTATGTTCTCCCGTAATTGACCCGTGGTATGACAACACCAAGTCATATACCTTGTGCGACAACTCATCGATCATATGAATCATCGTGGTGTCATGCGGGTCTATCAAAGGAATTATATGAAAGTTTCCATCCCCCACGTGCCCTGCTATCGTATATTGCAATTTGTATCCCGACAAAACCTCTTGTAATTTAGGCAAAAATTCAGGCAGGACCTGGGGTGGCACCACAAAGTCATCTATAAAAGGAGCCGTCCTTTTGCCACGTACTTTTTTTCGAAGCAAACTAAAACTTTCATGACGAATGACCCAATATTTTTTTGCTGCCTGCTCGTTTTTAGCAACCCGCACCCCAACTTTCGGCTGTGTTGTGCGGATTTCTTCAGCTAAAGCCTCTGCTTTTTGAAGCGCTTCTTGTTGGGTTCCTGCGCGAAATTCGACAAGCAATACAAGTTTTGGCACTCCTCCCGTGAGTAACATCCATATTTCGGGCAAGAAAGAAATGCCAATTGAAAATATTCCAGCCTTTAACTGCGCGGCAAATTCAGGAAAATATTTAACTGCAAGTTTAAAAGTATTGTCATCATATGACTCAAAACTGTCAGGTTTAGACATAAGCACTTGTGGCACAATTTGCCCCAATTCGGACAGCGAATCCAAAAACATAATAGTCATCGAAGCGTATGGCTTGGGGTGCACTAACCCCACGGTGGCCTCTGTAATAATGCCGAGTGTCCCTTGTGCTCCTACCATGAGCCGAGCCAAGTTGAGTGACTTCTCACCGTCTCCAATGTCCCATAGAGCATATCCGGCAGAATTTTTTTCGACTTGAGGTGTCGCTTTTTCAATAACCTCCTTGTGCAAGCGAACAAGTGCCGACATTTTTCTATATATCTCTCCTTCAAACCCTGGCTGTGCTATTTTTTGCTTGAGTTCACTATCCTTAACATTCCGAAGCAAGTAAGGGTGGCCGTCGCTGAGTACCACACCGAGCTCCTCAACATAGCGTGCTGTTTTCCCATACTTTAAATTTTTCTCCCCTCCTGAGTTATTGGCAACCATTCCACCTATAGTATTGAGCTCGCGTGAGGCGGTATAGCTGGGCAACTCTAAATCTTTCTTTTTTGTCTCTCGGTCAAAATCTCGAAAATACATACCAGGCTCCACAACGGCATGGGTGTCGGTGAGTTCGCGAAGCTTAGTAAAATGCTTCGTCATATCCAAAATGATGGAGTCATTGAGTGGGCCGCCCGACATGTCTGTCCCGGCCGAGCGTGCAGTAATTGAAATGTGTGCGGTCGCGGGGTCTTCCTTTTTAAGGTTTACAAAATTGATAATTGCCCCCACATCCTCGGCGTCCATAGGAGACACCACTACTTTAGGGGTAATAGTAAACAAGCTCGCATCGCGCGAAAACTTCTCGAGTGTTTGAGTCGACTCATCAACCTCTCCTTTTATAATCTGCTTCAACTCCTCTCCTAAACTCATTAAAAAATTGTACCACGAAAATTTTATCCACTAATGCATTAAAAAGAAAAAACCACCCCTCCCTTTCGGTACTAGGTGGCTGTTATAAGGCGCTACATTTTATCGAGCTCGTCGAACCGAACTACGGTGCGGGCCCCTCCTGCAACAGCGTGAGGCGGCATACGATCTTTGTGAATGAACGTAGCCTCCACCCTAACTGTTTTTTGAGCATTAGGTGAGCTGCCTCGAGGTCGCCTCAGATGTGCACGACGATGGTGTGGCGGCATTTCGTATCCGCTGTGTAACCTCTCGATTGGCCCTGGGCAAAAAATTGTTGGATCGAAAACACTCTTTCCAACAACTCTACAGATGTATGCACCGTCCGTAATAATATTTAATGGTCCGGGACGAGTATTGCCTGTTGGGGACCATTCTACAGACTCCGATTTGGCAGACATATGAGCAAGGTAGAGGCTGAGACCGACAGCGAGTTTTGACGCCATACTATAAATTGAGTAGTCCTCTGTCACGCGCTCATCAGAATTATCGCTTAAACGTAGCAAATCCACTGGCTCGATTTCTACATATGAGTCTTCACCAGCAGGAATCGTAAACCCAGTCTGGTAAACTCCTTGATCATAATCTCGCGAACTTTTTTGCCTAGTTATTTGTCTAGTGAGACGACCCAAGCGTACAGAGTTGTTCCGAGCAAGATACTTATCATATTCAGCACGTTCTGATTGGAGCAGCGCCCCTTTTCTATTATGCGTTTTTTTACGGAAAGTTCTAACTCGAAAAAATCCCTCACTCTCCCCAGTCGGTGCAAACCAAGATACTAAAATAGTATCTAATTCGTACACTGAGTGTGGGTCATTTTTATCGGACTCCGCTATGGGTTTCTCCAGTTCGATAACAAACGCAGGGAAAGGAAATAAAATGTTTTGCCAAGTCTGTTTGCTATAATTCTCCTTAAGCAAAAAACTCTGCAGCGCAGGATCTATCGCAAAAATTCGCCTAGACGTATGCATCCACCTATGCAACTCCAAAGGGAATGGGGCCAACGCATGAAGGTAATCATCGGCAATAAGACTCCCTTTTCGAAGATGTATCTTCCAGTCAGAACTAGTAAATACATTATTTTTGCTATCTAATAGACCACTTCGTAGCTTTCTCCAATTTGCAAGAATTCCTTCATGTTTAAGCATACCTACCTGTTGACTACCAGGAGCCAACCTAAGAGGTTCGAGTAAACGGCAGAGATCTTCATAAGTCTGGAGAGCATCCTCGAGACGCTCAGATGCGATACTGACCATTGCACCACCTGTATATATTTTATGTTGTTGAACTGAACTGTCCTACGACAGTATCTAGTTAATTTTATACAGTATCTATTTTTATAAGTCAATTTTAGGTTCTTTACACACAATACTATAGTTTTTGCGGAACATACTATGTTCTTTCACACTCTACTCCCAGAAGGGGTATACTAACGGTAATGGATCATCGACATGTGACAGGGCATCATCGGCATATGCATATAAGTTATGCAGAGTCTTTGCCGCAACGACTATATTCTCATATCCTTATTCCCCTCCTTGCTATTGTTTTGACCATGGTACTTATACAGACTTTTAGTAAAGCTCGACCTGAAGAGTCTGTAACTCTCGTTTCAACCATGAGCGCACTCAGCGCCACTTTTGTTAGACTTTTTATTGCTTACAGTTTAGCTGTAATTGTCGCTATTCCCCTTTCACTTGCAGTGACTCACAACAAACTCGCCGAACGAATCCTTTTACCTTTTTTTGACATAATGCAGTCACTACCTGTACTGGCTTTTTTCCCCGTAATAATAGTATTTTTTGTACACTACGGACTGTACAACCTCGCTGCTATTTTTGTCTTATTTGTCACAATGCTTTGGAGTATTGTCTTTAGTTTAGTGAGCGGTATACATGCTATACCTCGCGACATTACCTTTGCTGGAAAATTATTTGGACTTAGCGGAGCTGGCTACATCGAAAAAATTTTACTCCCCGCCTCAGTCCCGTACCTTATTACCGGCTCTCTTCTTGCATGGGCCGCAGGGTGGAACATCGTCATTGTGGCTGAGGTACTGCACACCTACTTGCCCGGCAGTAACACGAGTTCGGACTTATGGGGTATCGGGAGTATGTTGGTGCATGCTTCGGCCGCGGGCGAGCAACAAACTTTTTTTATTGCCATCATAGCCATGGTCGCATTTATTGCAGGTATAAACTTTTTTGTATGGCAGCCGTTACTACGTTACGCGGAAACTTTTAAATTTGAATAATCGCCCATTATGTCACCTGCCTCAAAAGATCCTTCCATACTGTCTCTACAAAAAGTGTCTAAGCTATACACTAATAGCGAATTTTCCTCTCAAAAAACTAATACCGCTTTAGCAGTACAAGAGGTGTCGTTGAGCGTCATGCCCCATGAATTTGTATGCCTCATAGGTCCATCCGGCTGTGGGAAGTCAACTATACTCAAGATCATTGCGGGTCTTGATACGCCTACCGAAGGCCAAGTGGTCGTGCCAGTTGCAGACTCCCCCGAAGCAACCGAAATAAGTATGGTATTCCAAAATGGCGCCTTGCTGCCATGGCTTAGCGCCTATGACAATGTTGCATTTGGACTTCGAGCACATAGTATAGACGAAAAAGAAGTAGAGAAGCGATGCCACAAGTACCTTGAAATGGTAGGACTCACAGACAAAGCCAAAAAATATCCTCGCGAGCTTTCAGGAGGCCAGCGACAGCGCGTGGGCTTAGCACGTGCTCTTGCGGTCGAGCCTAAAATACTCCTGCTCGACGAGCCTTTTTCGGCTTTGGATCCAAAGACGACAGACGAGCTTCATAAAGATATTTTAAAAATCTGGAAAGATAGCACTCTTACCGTGGTTATGGTATCTCATTTAATTGAAGAAGCTGTATCTTTGGCCGACAGAGTTATTTTGATGAAAGAAGGTAGGATTGAAGAAATTTATCCTATCCCTTTTCCCTACCCTAGGCGCGAACAAGGTCTCCCATTCCACGAGCAAGTCCAAAAAATCAGGACAAGGTTTTTTGAGTAAATAGATATAAAAAGTGCGACCTACTATGTAGATCGCACGTACTTTGCAATTTCGGCTTATTTTTTTATCGCAGCCAGTACGCAACTCGCAGTGTACCTTTGCAACTCCTCCCAATTGGGAAACTCTTTTCGAATCTGCAATGGAATACTATGACTAATCCATTGAATATTGGTAAATCCAAAGGTACTCAATAGTTCCTCATAAGTCTCTCGACTCCAATAGTAATAGACAAAATCACACACCTTGTGTCCGTCGGGTCCCAGTAAATGGAGACGAACCTCGGCACCCTCTTCAAAAGCTTTTGCCGGGTTAACCCATTCAGTCCAATGACTCCCTTGCTGCATCAGTGGCACAATTGGGTCTGGTGGCGTATTGAGCGCTACCATGTGCCCACCCGAGACCAGATGGTGCGCAATGGTTTCGATAAAGGCAGCCAACTCCTCTTTTGAAGGGGCGTAGTGAAGCAGAAATGATGGGCTCACCACGTCAAAAGAGGTGCCGAGGTTGAGGTAACCTGCGTTCTCGCAGATGTAAGTGATACCCAGTGGGTTTGCAAGTTCTTGAGCATTTGCAATCGAGAGCATATCACTCGACACGTCTACCCCGGTGACAATTGCGCCTGCTTGTGCCAAAAGCCGGGACGTATGCCCAGACCCGCACGCCAGATCGAGCACTCGTAGGTCGTGTACATTACCCAGCCGAGCCAGCCACGTTTGGTACACCAAAGCGTTAAGTTGATGAGGATTTTGTTGGACTTGTGAATAGGCACAAGCCAATTCCATATTATACTGTTGACCTGTCATTTTTGAACTCCCTTATACCAAATTTAAAATAGCACAATAAAACTAAGTGGTCAAACTATTACGCGGTAGGGTCGGGAAATTGTTTGTATACCTTTTCGATATCGGCCAAAATATCTGACGAGAGGTCAAGGTCTCTTGCTTTCATGTCCTCAGCTAGTTGCTCGACACTTGTGGCACCTACTATGACACTCGTTGTGAACTGTTTTTGCCTGACATACGCGAGCGCTAAAACCGAAGGCTCTATCCCCGCTTGTTTTGCAATTTCTACATATTTTGCAATTGCTTCTTGCGCGTGAGGCGGGTTATATCGTTCGACATTGCGCTCAAAAATAGTAAAACGTGCACCTTCTGGTTTTTGGCCATTCAAATATTTGCCGGTGAGTACCCCCATCGAAAGCGACGAATACGCCAAGAGTCCTACATCTTCTCGCAAAGAAAATTCAGACAAGCCAATTTCGAATGTGCGATTAATGAGGGAATACTGGTTTTGAATAGTTGAGATTCGAGTCATCCCTTTTTCGCGAGCCAAACGAAGATATTCTGACACGCCCCATGGAGTTTCGTTTGAAAGGCCTATAGCTCGCACCTTACCCTCTTTTACCAGTTCAGTAAGTTCCCCCAGCGTCTCTTCAATTGAGGTACCGTCTGTCCTGCGGTCCAGCGAATCCACTCCACGAGGGCCCCAAAAATTGCCCTGCCTATCGGGCGAGTGTAGTTGGTAAAGGTCGAGGTATTCGACTCCAAGACGCGAAAGCGAGCCTTCAATAGCGGCACGTATATTGTCGCGCGTTAGCCCACTTGCCTCGCGTGTACCAATTGACCCTTTTTGGTGGCCGCTTGCTACCTTGCTGGCAATCACTAATTTTTGTCGTTTGTCTCCTTTTGCATAGCCAGTTTTTTGAAGCCATGAGCCTAAATATCGCTCAGTAGTGCCTTGCTTGGAGCGGTCGGGTGGAATCGGGTACACCTCTGCAGTGTCTATAAAGTTAATACCATTTTGAGTAGCATAATCGAGCTGGGCGTGAGCCTCTTCTTCGCTGTTTTGCTGCCCCCAGTTCATAGTGCCCAGGCATAGGTCGGTTACTTTAATATCGGTTTGTGGTAAATTTTTTTGTTGCATACGATTTTGTCGAAATCGTGTCACGTTTGCCTGATTTTGCAGGATCATGTCGTCTAGTGTCCTTTATTACACGGCCAAAACGCGACTTTCTTTCATTATATTAAGATATTTTTATAGTGTACCATATTACATATATTGGCCTAATATAAGGGTATTCTGATCGTCTTTGCGAGGCCGCCGAAGCAATCTACTCAAATAAAAATAGCATCTTTAGCTTGGATTGCTTCGCTTTATTCGCAAAGACAAAACCTTACACTTTATTTTTTAATACAATATTACTTGACAACTGTATAGTAATATGATACATTTTGAATTGACTGTCTCCCTCAATTCTGAGGGAGCAACAAACAAGGAATTCGTACATGCTTAATAAAAAGGTCGTTTCGACGATGGAATCCAATCATATGGATTCCGACAAAATCACGACTTTTTCCGACGGTTCGTCCGGCGAAATTCGGGCCACCTCGGATTCCTTCACCAACTGGGGCGACAAGTTTTTCAGCGCCTCGAATAACAGTTCGCTGACCTTCGTCAACATGGATCGCTTCGGCGGCAGTGTCACCCAGGGAACAACGGACTACTCCAACATGTTCATGTCGGGCGGCAACTTCAGCCTGTCCCGTGGACATTCCGACATGGTGCGTGTTTCCGACCCGAAGGGCAACACCTTCGAACAAGGCACGGACACCTACTCGGGGAAAAGCTTTTTCGAGGGCATGGTGTCCGACTACAATGGCATCGACGCCCGTTTGAGCGTGAACCACGCGGACGGCACGAGTGCCTTCGCTTCGCTCAATCTGAACTTCGGGAGTTCCGGCTCGGTCGGAGTGGCGGACATCTCGGCCATGGACTTCATGCCGGCGTTGTTCAAGGACTTCGGCAACCTGCTGAAAGAGAGTGGGATCAGCGTCCCAAAAGGTCACATGGACCTGGTGGAGAAGCCGACCCTTTACATCACTGGCGCCGGATATCGTCAACCGGAGCCTCAGCTCCAGTACACTGGCGGCGGCCCCGAAGGCGGTGGCAGCAGCAACGGCTGGTAATGTTCTTTAACTAAGTGCGAACAAACTACAGGCTCGGATACACTATGTATTCGAGCCTGATTTCTTTTTATTATTTAGTAATCTTAGGAAGTACGTTCCACATATTTTGGTCTTCGCCCCCATCGAGTTTAAAGATGGAGACTCCGCGTATGCCGAGTTGGCGTGCCAAATCAATTTTTGTTTTTATTGCTTGTGAGTCACTCCACCAAACAATGTTAAATGGTGGAGGAAATTGTGCTGCAATAGCAGCTTGTGAGTAGACGGTCGATGGTATGGAGGAAGTGTTAGACGGAGCAGTTGTAGCAAGGGCAGTAGTTGGGGTCACTGCTCCTGTTTTTGAAGTAGGTTTGTAGATAAAGCTCAACTCACCTGCCGAATTACGAATGGGAGAAATACCAAGCGTAGAGGCCAATTCAACTGCGTAGCGTGGGTTAAATGCCCATTCCCGGTCATACCTATACCCATATTCACTTAGAGGCGTAACCGAATACTCGTACCCATAGGTTGCAATGCCCAATATCAATTTATTTCGAGGAATTTCTGCGGCCGCAACCTCTATCACTTTCTGTGCCCATGCAGGGTCTGAGACTGGGACGTACGGTGCAGCACGAGAGCGATTAAGCTTGAGATCAATTGCTCCTTGGTCATATGCCATAATTTCAACACGGTCGCAGTATTTCCCAATAGCTTTGTAGTCATTTGCAAACTCTGATGCGTTAGGCGGTGGAGTAGAGTCATAGCGGCTATCCAGGGGTGTGCGTGCCTCGATAGAGCAGTACAACCACTTTTTTCCCAAGCGCTGCGACAGTCCTTTTAGAAAAGTTGAAAAGTAGGGGTTTGTATCGGCGTGCTTAGCTTCAAAATCAATATCTATCCCATCAAAATTATTTGCTGTAACAGTTGCTGCTATTTGGTCTTCCAAAGCTACCCGAATTGTTTCATCACTCAATGTTGCGTGTATTCCATCGCCATTTCCCCACATGACCGTCGGTATAACACGCACTTTATTTTTTTTAGCTTCTGCAATAAAACTAGTCCAGGGTTCCTCACCCAATTTTGCTGCGTCATATAGAGTGCCGTCAGATTTCATAGTATATCCAAAGGGACTTACTTCACTCATTTGGCTTAAATGCGGGAGCACATCTTGCGTCCCTGTTGCGGTTCGCCAATACGGTATCCAACCTCCCACTTCAAAGCTAGTTACTTTTACAGCAGGATGAGTTGGTTTTTTTACTACAGCAACTTTTTTAGGAGCGGCTTTGACAGTAGTAGTGGTTTTAGTTATAGCAAAAACACTACTCGGAAGTAGTAGTAATATAGCCAGTAAAAAGCGAGGAAATAACTTCATTTCCTTATTATACCGCACTCTACAGGATTATAAAATAAATATCTTTTAAGGCTCCTTAAACACCGGCACCATACGTATAGTGCGCACAATAGACACTACACCCGAGTTTGTGGCACAGGCGAGAGTGTAGACTGTAAGCCCCGTGATTGGTGGAGTTGTAAGTGACCCAGAAAGGATTGTTTGTAAAACTCCTTTACCACTCAGTGTACAGCTGCTTACATGTGTTGCATTCCAAGAGAGAGTTGTTGTAGCATTTTTGCGCACATGTGATGGTACGTCGATTTGAAGCATGGGAGTCGCAACAGACACAGTCACCTGAGCGGTATTTCCTGGTGGGTTACATTGAATACCGTACGTTGTAGTGGCAATTGGCGCTACTGACCTCGAACCACTCTGAGCCCCGAGTGTTGCAAAAGCACTTCCTACACTTGAGGCGCCAGATTCAGGACAGTTCCAAGTAAGTGTGACAGGAGTGCCGCCTATATCCGTAGCACAGGAGGTTTGACCATTACACAGAAGGGTCGGCGGAGTATATACGAGGGTTGTAGTTGATGCGAGGAGAGTTGCCGAAGGATTGTCGATATATAACTGATATAAATATGACCCGACTTTTGTGGCACTTACTCCAAGGCTTGGGGCCGAAACACTATCCATACCTGTTACTGAATATATAGTGCTTACAATACCGTCTGGGTCCGTTTGCTTTACGTAAGTTCGATTTCCTCCAAGAGTTATTGCATTGAAAGCGAGGTACACCATACACGACCCCCCTTGTAGCGTACATGGAGAAGCACTAATAGTGCCCGTTGGGTTCGTATTGGTCACCGTAACATTAGTCCACGGTCCACAATTGTTTGTCTCATCTGATTCGGTAATTATGCCGGGGTCTCCCGTGGAGCTTTTGTCAGCACATACTCGAGTGGAGTACGTGCCGGTAAAACTAAATGTAATGTTCGTAGTCGCGGTGACACTTTGGAAATCTGCACCATACTCGTATGCTCCTACATCAATTGCAGGGCCTATTGTTGTGCGAGTTTGGTGAGACAAATTGTTTTGATAATGGTCTGTTGGGACTAAACTCGTGCCGTTAACCGGAGATACAACGACCCCCTGGTCTATGGCACTACTGCCTGAGGAGAGTCTAAAGTCATAATTAGCTTTATCAACAAACCCTGTAAAGGAACTTAGTGCGAAGAAGAGGTTACCACTAGGGTTAGAACTAATACTACCAGTAACAACACCTGTGCCATAGTACAGGGGACTACCGTCACCCACAAAAAGGTCATTTTTGGCATAGCTATTGGGCACTGCGCTGAAGAAATATATTGTCTGAGGACTCACAAAGGTGTTATTGACGATGCTTAACTGCTGACTAGGGTTTGATTGGGTAACCTCACCAGCAAATATAAGGGGGTTTGTTGCAAGAGGTGCGTAAAAAATATTACCAACAACAAAGCAGTCTCCTCCAAAAGGAAAATCAATGTAAGAAGTAGTGTTGTTTGCGCTTGCGTCTGACGAACCTACAAAACGGTTGTAAATAATTACATTTTTATGTGCAGTGCTTCTCAACAACTCCCCACCAACAGCGTCGTGATTGTAGTTGTATCTAAAGGTAAAGGTTCTAACTTCACCTACCGCAATATTATATTGATAAGCATTCCCTGTATCTCCATTATTTGCAAACTCACTGCTTTCAATCAAAATGTCGCTTGATATATTATCAATTGAAAGTATGCCATCTTGGTTGTTGTGGAAATATGAATTTCGGAGAGTAAGACCTGCTCCTTCGGCTCGCACACCAGCACCATTAAGCGCGGCAGTATGAGACCCAACAAACTCTATCCCGTCAATTGTTATGTTGGAACCAGCGGTTACCCAAAGCCCCTTACCATTTGGGTTAGTTGCACCGCTACTTTGCACAATCCTAGCCTTACCTCCAACACTTTTGATAACCAAATTATTAGCATTTATGGTGGCGAAGTCGTCCGTGTATGTCCCGGCATCAATTAAAATATAGTTTCCGTCTTGGGCTGCTGCAAACGCCTGGCTTGGTTTTGTGTATGTTCTTGCAGGTCCAACATAGAGATACCCAGTTGCAGGTGGGAGGGTTGCGTCAGTAGCGGGAGGAGAGAGTTGTGTTGAGCTTGCAGCCAAGTCGGTGATGCTGCCGCCCCCGTTTGCAGCTGAAGCGAGTTGGAAGAAGTAGTTAAAACCTCCCACAGAACTTGCGGTTGTATTATTGATTTGAGCGCTAAACAACGTAGGAGCGCCGAGTTGGTTAACAGAAGTGGGTGTTGCAGCTCCGGCGGTTAGGTCGGGTAAGACTCCGCCTCCACTGCCTACAATTATACTTGTCCATGGCCCACAGTTATTTTGTTCGTTAGATTCAATAATATTTCCACCATACGAACTCATAGGGGAACTGGCGTCAGCACACACGCGAGCAGAGTAGGTATACCCACTTTGGAAATTACCTGGATATGTTGAACTTACGTACCGACCTTGACCTGGAGTTAGAAGATTTGTTGTACCGGGACTTAGATTGATGTTTGCTCCATTACCACCTGAATCTCTAATACTTAATTGGAAAAAGTATGAAAAACCATCTACAGTAGAGCCTCCACCTTGATTGGTGATTGATGCAGACAAGTTAATAGGGTTACCATCAACTACTGCTGTTGGAATTATTGAGCCTGCAGTGAGGTCTGAGTATGTAAAAGTAAATACCCGGCCATTATTTTCACCCATAAAAATAGTGTTACCATCATACGAAGCAGTTATCGCAAAAGGATATATATTACCCGCTGGACCATACTTTCTCCAAGTTACTCCTGAATCAATCGACATGTATACAGCACCGGGGTTACTATAATCTGCCGCAGCAATTTTAGTACCATCTGCGGACATGGTTACACTATTAATAGTTTGACATCCTTCCGCACCAACGCCAAGGAAGTGTGCTTGCCAACTAACTCCCGAATCTAAAGAAACATATACACTGTCACTACAGGTAAGTGTAGCTACAATTTTAGATCCATCAGCGGAAGAGGCAATCCCCGACCAAAGACCTGAAGGAGCATTTGATTGCGTCCAAGTAGTACCACTATTCTGAGACAACCAAATAAAACCTTGGTACACAGTAGCCACCAATTTAGAACCATTGGATGAGGCTGAAATTGCCGACCATCCACCCGCAGGAGCACTTGATTGTTGCCAGTTTGTCCCACTGTCAAATGAAGTATAAATATGGCCTTGCGGATATGAAACATACGCTTCAGTTGTAGCTGCAAATAGTTTTGTTCCATCAATTGAGGAAGTAATGCTCGAATAACTTGCTTGAGGAGCAGAGGTAGTTGTCCAATTAACGCCACCGTCTGTCGAGGTAACTACTCCGTGTGTACCCACCGCCGCTACTTTTAATCCATTTTCAGAGGATGTTATACTTGACCAGTAATTATTTGGTTGAGTAGTTTTTGTCCAAATATTCCCACTATTATTTGATATAAAAATACCATCATAGTTTGTGGTTCCTGCTAGCCGTGAAGCATTTGATGACGCAGATAATGCTGACCAACTTGCGCTTGGAGCCGAAGTTTGTACCCATTGGTATGCATAAGCCGTTGGCGATATAAATAGTAAAGCAAGAAAAATGAAGAAAAAACTGCATTTGCGCATAGAAGGAGCAAGTAAAAAAAGCTTGTTACGTAAAAATCTCATGCAGTAATTATAGCAGGCAAGCAAGACAATACTTAAGGTCTTAGTGCCTTAAATGTGCACAACCGAAAATTTACTTTACCGCTTTGCTTTAGACCGCGCTTGTTCTGTCAAAAATTGTTTACGTAGGCGAACGGAAATAGGAGTAATTTCTAGATATTCGTCTTCGGTCATCACTTCAAGCCCTCTTTCAATGGTGATTTCAAAAGGTGGAATGAGGTTAATAGCTTCGTCCGTGCCCGAGGAACGCATGTTGGTGAGTTGTTTGCCTTTAGTTGGGTTAACAGCCATTTCTTCGCCTTTACTGGTGTTGCCAATAACCATTCCTTCATACACTTCGGTTGCTGCCCCTATATACAGAGTTCCACGTCCCTGGAGATTGTAGAGAGAGAATCCGAGCGCTTTGCCTGGAGCCATCGAAATCATCGAACCAACTGCGCGTTTTACAATTTCTCCTGCATAAGGGCGAAATTCTATGAACCGAGATGAAAGAATTCCTTCCCCCTTCGTATCAAGCACAAATTGGTTTCGGAACCCAAGAAGCCCGCGTGTTGGGCCCTCGAATACAAGACGTACGGTGTCCCCCTGCATTTTCATGTCTTTTATAATAAATTTACGAAGTCCAAGCCTCTCCATTACAGGACCTTGAAACACGCTTGGTGTATCTACAACCACCTCTTCAAAAGGTTCCTCCTTATGGCCATTCACTTCGTGAAAAATTACTTGCGGTTGGGACACTTGCATCTCATATCCTTCGCGACGCATGTTTTCAAGAAGTATAGCAACATGCAGTTCGCCGCGGCCCGAGACTTTAAACACATCTTCTCCAAAATCTACACGCAAACCAACGTTGACCTCAAGCTCACGCTCAAGACGCTCACGAATTTGCCGAGTAGTGACAAACTTCCCTTCCTTACCGGCAAATGGTGAGTTATTAACTAAAAAGTTAAGGGTAATAGTCGGTTCATCAATAGCAATTGCAGGGAGTGGTTGCGCATCTGTCGAATCGCATACCGTTTCTCCAATAAAAATGTCTGTGAGGCCCGCTATCATTGCTATGTCTCCCGCAGTCACCTCTTCTGTTTCTATTTTTTGTAACCCTTTAAAGGTAAACATCTTTATCACCTTCCCTTGCCTAGTTTCGCCTGTAGGCTTTTTTATAAATACTGTTTGACCAGTTTTGACTTTGCCTTCATAGACTCGAGCAATGGCAAGACGCCCAAGAAAGTTGTCATATCCGAGGTTAAACGGCTGCAAACGTAGCGGTAGTTCATTTTTTTCCTCTGATGATGCTGGAGCTACTTTTTCTAAAATAGTATCTAAAAGCGGAGTTAGATCTGTTGATTCATCTGTAAGTTTCTTTTTGGCAATACCTTGACGCCCAATAGCATATACGACAGGAAAATCAGCCTGTTCGTCGTTTGCACCCAGCTCCCAAAACAACTCCAACACTTGTTCCTCACATCGGTTTGGGTCGGCCGCTGGTTTGTCAATTTTATTTATGATTACAATAGGTTTTATCCCAAGTTCCAGGGATTTCTTGAGTACAAACCGTGTCTGGGGCATAGGGCCTTCTTGAGCATCTACAACTAGGAGCACAGAATCAATAGAACGCAATACACGTTCTACTTCGGACCCGAAGTCTGAGTGGCCAGGAGTATCAACAATATTAATCTTTGTACCCTTATACATGATAGCAGCCGGTTTGGAGTATATAGTGATACCGCGCTCACGCTCAAGATCGTTAGAGTCCATTGTAGCTCCCTCTTCAGACGCCCCAGTTTGACGCATCAAAGCATCGGTCAAGGTTGTCTTGCCGTGGTCCACGTGCGCAATTATTGCAATATTTCGTATTTCCATGAATTAAAAAGTATTTGAACAAAAAAACCGGGGAAACCCGATAGTAAATTGACTATACCACACAACATACCTACATGAAAGTTAATTCAAAAACAACTCTATTTAATCATGGTTTGAACTTGTTCGGCTATCATTTTTTCGATTTTGCCTTCAAACATGCGCCACAGGAGTGGAAGTTTCGCATCTACTATAAACTCGGTATCCGTTACTTTGAGCGTACCGGTTATCTGCTTGCCTTGCGCTGTAAAAGCAAAGTTAAGGATATTATCAGCCCATTCTTGCTTGTCTATCACGACATGTTCACGCATTTGAGGCTTGGCTTCAATTAAGCCTTTTTTTACGCGATCGATTGCAGCTCTTTGAGATGTTTTGTGTGGTATTTGAATATGCATGAGAAGATCATATCACAATTTATGTTTTGCCTCATCCGCAACCCGCCACATATACCAACTAACAACGGATGCATATTTTCTCCATGGTCGGGCTCGCCTCTCCATTTGCTTTTCAGTCGGAAGCTCTTTCATTTTATATACAACTTGAAAGCCTTTTTTGACCCCTAAATCTCCGACAGGTAATACATCAAGTCGTCCGAGGGTAAAAATCATGAACATATGCACTGTCCATACGCCAATACCCTTAACAGCAGTGAGGTGGGCAGTGATTTCCTCAGTAGTCATAGAAGGAAGATCTTTTTCTCGAACAGTCCGACTCACAAATTTTTCTGCTAAATCTTTTATGTAGGCTGCCTTTTGTCCCGACAATCCCGCTGAGTGCAGTTCTTCCATAGTCTTTGTACTCACTTGTCGTGGGGTCGGAAACTTTTTGGCAGGAAAAAGCTCTATAAAACGCAAGAGTATGGCTGCAGCGGCTTTCCCTGTTACCTGTTGATATATGATTGAGCGCACCAGCGCCTGAAAGTATCCCGTGTCTCGCTGTATTGTAGGTGTTCCATACCGAGCTATAAGAGGTGCGATATTGGGGACTTGTTGCAAAAATAAAAGCGCTTCATCCATACATTCACTATATCAAGAATGTTTTACTCCTGCTTATTGAGAGACTGTACAAATTCATAGGCACCTGGTTCAACTGGTCCAGCAATTTTACGCGCAACAAAGGAAAGCGGGTGAACATACTCCTGTGTGAGAGGGAGACTCATAGCCACTAACCCTACAACTTTATATACACGCATACATAAGCAATGACCAGTATACCGCTGTAATTTTAGTGATTTTTAAATAGTGTGAAATATAGGGATAAAAGATACTTCGTTGAGTAACTTTTGTACTGATTCACTCGTTGTAATAGATGAAACAATAATCAAACACAAAAAATATGGAAATACTGAGAATAGCCGGGGGGCCCTCCTCATTGCGAGACGGGCCCTCCGGCGTTTTAGAACCTTACTTTGTCTATAAAGCACCATTACGCTTTTTGAGCTTTATACTGCTTGCATTGTTTGTGGTACATAGCAAAACTCTCGCCATACTAGCGAGAGTTTTCTACCGCACTGTCGAGTCTACTTAAAGAAGTGAAGGAGTAATTCGCGAGTTTTAGGGCCGACCACTCCAACAGCCGCTAAATTATTAGCTGTCTGGAAAGACATGACTGCCTCTTTGGTTGCAACCCCGAAGTAGCCAGTTACCGTACCTTTAAAGTGCCCGAGTTTTGCAAGTACTGATTGAAGCTTAGTGACTTCAGGACCAGACCATCCAACCGCTAAAGTATGAGCCACCGGAACTACTGCTTTAGCACTAGTACTCTTTTGAGAATAGAGTGCCGCAACTTCGTCAGCCGATATAGCGCGATTATATAGACGCACATCGTCGATCAGTCCAGTTGCAGTACCATTCGACACCGAACCGCGAGCTTGACCAATGAGCGCACCTGCCGTTGGATCAAAGTAATCGATCCCAAAAAGAGTTCGCGGGGTTTGTGCCTCGAGCTGTCCGTCCAAATACAAGGACATGGTAGTAGCATCCCAAGTTAATACTGCATGATGCCAAATGTTTGTAGTCAGTGGTGTTTTGTTGCTAGTTAGGTATTGCGCGTTGTAATTCTGGTTACTAATTTGACCCCGCAAATACAAAGATGTTGTTGTATTTGTGTGGTACACCACCAAACGAATACCTAGGTTACTTGCAGGATTACCACTATCAAGCTTCACGAAAATGGGCCACACTATGTCTTGTCCAATACTAGTTAGATTCATGTTAAACCATCCACTAACCGAGCCTCCTGCATCTGCCAAGTTTAGAAGTGGGTTACCAGGAATGGCAAGGTAGCTTTGACTATCAAATTGCCCGGCCACACCAATAGCCCCAGACACAACGGGGATTGAGCCTGAAATTGCTGCGTTCAGATTGTTGCCAGACACATCCTTAAAGGTATTGGACGCAACATCACGGTCGTCAAAGGTCCAACGAGCGATAAGACCATTTGTAACAAGAGACGGTGTTGCGACAGGATTTGATGTTGGTGTAGATATTGGAGTCGAAATTACTGGAGCTGTTGATAGGGTGGGAGGCACCATACCCACATATTCATAAGCACCTGGCTCAACTGGTCCAGCACTTTTACGCGTAGTTAAGGACAGTGGATGAACATACTCCTGCGTGGGAGTGAGACTCATACCGTTTGCGCTGCCCGGGTCAACCCCAAGATTTACAAACGGGGAATCTGCAGTCAAGTGATAGTCAAAGTTGGCTTTGCTTACAAAATGAGCATCTGTCGTCACACTATTGCCACCGTCAAGAGTAGAACCGTTAACCGCGGTACCAGGTCCCACAAAGAGGTTATTCATTATTTTTTTTGTTGGAGTACCGGACAACCACACGAAAGCTCCACCCGTTGCATCATTTACTACGGTATTGTTTACCATATAGAACTGTTGCGATGGGTTAGATGCCCCCTCTTCGGCATATGCGATTATATTAGAGTTTTGAGAGTTAGGACCCTGTTCTATACTATTGCCAATGAGATACGTCTCTCCCCCATTAGGAATGTCTACTTCATACGAATCAGTTCCTTGCTCCCCGGTTATACGATTGTAGGTAATAATGTTTTTAAGTGCTCGTGACTTTATGAGGTGTCCAACAGAGGCGTTGTGGGTGTAACTTCCTGTCAGTGTAAATGAGCCTACAGCTCCTATGTACATATTGTGCGAACATCCGTGACCATCAACACATGCGCCGTTTTTAGCAAACTCCGAATTAGCTACAACAATACTAGATGCAGCATTTGTCGAAGACATAATCCCGTTTTCATTGTCATGGAAGTAAGAGTTAGTTATTGACAGGTTGGTACCCTCTATGCGAATGCCCGCACCATTTAAGTCAGGCACATGGGCGCCACTCATTTCAACGTTGTCGATTTTAATATCATTCCCGCTTGTTACCCAAATAGCCTTGCCATTTGATGAAGGAGTAGCATGCCACGTATTAGTTTCATTAGCGGACTGCACCATATGCGCTTTTCCGCCAACACCTTTAATTGTTAGGTTATTCTTACTGATATAGCAGAAGTCGTCTGTGTACGTGCCCGCATCTATTGCGACTGTATCTCCGTCAGAGGCTGCAGCAAACGCTGCACATGGCTTTGCATATGTTTTGCCGGATCCTACAGTCAGAACATTGCCGGTGTTTGGAGGGACATTTATTGGGGTTACTGAAACAGGGGCAGGACTTGGTGCTGTGGGAGTAGTTGTGATTGGTATTGGGATAAAAGTTGAAGTTATAGTAGGTGTTACTGGAGTTAAAGTCATTGACGTAGGCGAGGTAGGAAGTATCGGTGACATACCGGACCCCTTTAGTGACGCTTCAACGTTCGATACTATATTCGCGGATGCACCAAAACTCGCTAGCAGGTCGAGAATAGACTGTATCTGCGCCGCGGTTAAATTCGAACTGTTTGGCCTCGAAGTTACACCTTGCAACACTTTAATATAATTTTCGACACTCCATCCATCGCAGCCGGTATCATAGTTTATATTCCACCAGGTATAGCCATTTGCCAAAATAGGTCCGTCAATAATACTGCCATGCGCACCTTGGACTTGGGTACACACTATACCACCTGTTGTTTTTGGGGTCGTGCGCACGCGCAAATTATCTAGAGTTTGAATTCGGTCAGTAACAGTAAAAGTAGTAACAGGGGTGGAGACCGGAACTACTGTCGTCGTAGGTGTTGGTGTTATAGCTACTGGAGTGGGAGTTTGTGTCACAGGGACAGGAGCAGGTGTTGGTGTTGTAGCTACTGGAGTGGGAGTTTGTGTCACAGGGACAGGAGCAGGTGTTGGGGTAGTAGTTACATATGTTGGAGTTGCTGCCGAAGTTGCACCAGGCACAATATGATAGGTTGGATCACTTTGAAAAGTTGCAGTGTCAACATGAGGAGGATTTGCGGATTTAAGCCAGTTATATGCAATAGTTGCTTGCACTCCAAGCGCACTATTTGCTCCAAACACGGTGACATACTCGGCAAGTGTGCCCAAACCAAGAGCTCCATAATAGCCATCACTCTTCGACCAACCAGTACTGTTGTCTTGACTAATTTCAGCGGTGCCTGCTTGCAAATCGGCCCATGTTTTGACAGGAGTAAAGGTCGAAGCGCTTATGTGGGAAATAGGAAGATTGTATGTCACGCCGTTACGCGGGTTAAATCCTTTTGCCTCGTTGAGGAAGCGCCCAATGGCCCAATTTGACGCCCAAGAAAGGTAAGTGGCAGCTTTTGCATTACCAAACTCTGCTGCCTGAGCAACACTTACGAGCAAAAAATCTTGCATCCACGGCGCCGTGATCGAGTATGTCGGCGTATACCTTCCTGCTGATCCAATTTCTTGAGGCACAAATCCGTAAACCTCACCTGATTGCATTTGCCATGCAGCAGTTTTGCTATTGAGCCACGTAAGGTTATCGTCTTGAACTTTGGTAAAATATGCTTTAAGCGAGTCGCCGTCGGGGTTAGCCCACATTGCTTCGTTGACTTGGCGCAAGCTCCAGGCAGTGCCACGTACTTGGTCTCCGGTAAGAAGATCGCTAAGACCCCCGAGAACACGGACTCCTGGCCATTGATTAACAATGCTGTAGGACGCTTGGGCATTAAGCTGGTCGAGATGAAAACGACGCCCAGTCATGAGGTAAGGAACGTAGGAAAGGTCGGGTTGATGTGAAGTGTCGGTGTTCCAAGTAGTGTCGCCTGTCATGGCAGCCAATCCATCGGTATACCCACCAGGGCCTCCACGAGGATCTACCCATACGTTAGGAACTTGGTCGGTATTGAGCCAAGTATTTTGATACTGATAGTGCCACGGAATACTTGCTGCAGCGTCTGCCCCAGCAAGAGCTGCTTTTGCCGCAGTCGCGCTTTGAGTTATAAGCCAGGCAGTGTTTTGGGCCGTGACGTAGCCGATGTCTGCGCGACCACCCGTTGTTGGCATGTAAGTAGTGACTCCATTGGTTGCAAATGGCACCGTGGTGTCTTGCGGGAGGCCTGACACCAGGTTGTCGAGTAGGGCTGAACTTACACCAATACTGAGGTCGTAGTTGTGGATTGCTTTTGTCTTTTCTAAATACACTATGTCGTGCTGCACGTTGACTTGTGAGAGGCCATTGGTGGAAAAGAGTTTGTGCCACTGCTGATACTGATTGTGCGCTAAAGAGGGAGACTGGTACACCACCCCTCCGTTTTGTGTAATGGTGGCGGTGTAGGTGAGTGTATTCTTTTCGTACGCACAAGCAGGCCCCGTTTGCGGGCATATTTTTGCTATATCGTTATTAAATTGGACTTCGGTTGTGTACGACCCGTCTGAGTATTTGGAGATGTCGAAAATAAGATGGAGCGGCCCCGTGACTGGCACGTCGACGCGCCCTTCGGTCACGACTGGTCCCTGCCTCCAATAACTTACTTTACCTTGCGAAAGCGCAGTAGCAAGCAGGGCTGCCACATCAAAGTGATAAGTGCCTGATGCGCCTGCGGTCAAGTTTATGTCCACACTAAACGCGTAGTCGGGCATTGAAGAGAGCGAGAGGGCACTACCCCCGCTACCTGCGGCGAACAGGGTGGGATTGGTCGAGTTTGCACTTAGCGCTGGCGCCATGGCGGTAACGACACCAAATTTTACACTCCCATCAGAGAACTTTGTTTTGACGTCAATTTGAGCAGGAACTGCAGTGCCATTAATTGTAGCACTGATGCCCGAGGCGCCAGAAAGGCCCCCTTGCACAAAAGCTTGACCAAACTGCACAGCATGCGCCGGAAGTGCAGACGAGGTAGGGTTTTGAAAGTTTGCCCCCACAATTTGCGAGCCGGAGGGCTGCGCAATGACTGGTGTTTGCACTACTTGTGCTGAAACGAAAGTTGGAGCCAAAGCAATTCCCAAAAACAGCACTAGTTTTTTATACATTGTCATATTAAATATTTGCTACTGATCTTACTTTTTAATTACGTTCTCTTAAGTGTAACTTATTTTACAAATAGAGCGACCACAGTATGCGTAGCACCTGTTAATAAGTAGATATAGTAACCAAACAACCTATATACTTTAGAGCACTTCTTTGGCTATAAAAGGTTGCAGTATTTTGTGGGCTTTGTACCACTTGCGTTGTTTAGGGGACAAAGATTGGACATTTTTAATTATTTTTCTGCATGCGGGAGAGCTGCATAAACATTTCATACTCCACGAGGAGTGGGTGCAAACAGTAGTCGAGTAGTCGTAGGTAATTTCCTCCCCTTTTTCTATATGTCTCAGGGCAATAAGCTCTAGCTTGGCATTTATACCAGCGTTGGGATCACAGGAGTGATTAAAAAGGTACGGAAGCTTGTTCAGTTTTATAAACCCCTCTTCTGCAATTTGTAAGGGGTCATCCGCACGGATTTTATGCTCGTCAATTGCTTGCTCCACTTCAGCAGTCGTCATTCTCTTCCCTTTCATTATTTGAATAACCTCTCCCTTTTTGATCTTAGAATACGCAAAAACACCTAGGCCGGTGTTGGATGCGCGTATTTGAAGCCTGATCATTGATATATTTTATACCATACGGTAAGCACTTCGGTAGAGTTTGGTAAAATTAAAAGAAAATAGTCTGGCCTGCCTACCGCTCGTAAGCGGTTGGACAGGAGACCCCCGCCCGAACGACTGTTCAGTCGGGCAGGCGAGGACTTTTTCGGAGAATTTTATCAAACTCTATCTTGCCATTAATCAATGAAGGTTAAAGCTGATCCACTTTTTGAACCACGTCCTGTACGACCAATTCGGTGCACATAGTCGTCATACGTCATAGGAAGATCGAAGTTGATAACATGAGAAACGTCTGGGATGTCTAGGCCTCGTGCAGCAACATCAGTCGCCACCAAGATTTGTGCTTTGTTATCTTTAAAGTTACCCAGTGAGCGCTGGCGCTGTGAGTGGCTTTTGTTGCCATGGATAGATTCAGCTTTAAAACCTCGTTGTGAAAGAGACTTCGTCAACTTTTCAACACCGTGTTTAGTGCGTCCGAAAACGATAACTTTGCTCATTTCTTTTTGAGTAAGTAAATCATGGAGCACATCCACTTTGTCCTTACCATTAACACGCACAACATCTTGGTCAACGTTTTTAGCAGTTTCCCCAGTTGTTACCTTGATACGCACCGGGTCATGAAGGAATTCGTTAATAAGTTTTTCGATTTCAGGAGACAAAGTAGCAGAAAAGAAGAGTGTCTGCCTGTCCTTTGCCATACCTGCCATAACATAGCGCATGTCGTTGATAAAGCCCATGTCGAGCATACGGTCTGCTTCGTCCAAAACAATAGTACGATAGTCACCAAGGCGGATTTTGCCCCGCTCAATGAGGTCTTTAAGACGCCCTGGAGTGCCAATCACAAAACTGTTTTTGTAGCGAAGTGCATTAATTTGCGGCATGATGTTTGCACCCCCAACACACACGATAGAAAAGATTTTCATGCCCCGAGTGAGGCCTTTAAGCTCAGTTTCGATCTGTATGGCAAGTTCACGTGTCGGCACGATGATCAAGACTTGCTCTTTGTCACTAAGGCGAACTTTGTTGATGAGTGGCACTAAAAACGCAGCGGTTTTGCCGGTTCCAGTGTTTGCAATACCAACAACATCTTGACCGTTTATTACATGAGGAATTGCTTTGTCTTGAATAGGTGTCGGGGTAATGTAGCCCTTTGCAATTACCGCATTTTTAACTTCGTCGGTTACTTTGAAGTCTGCAAAATTGTGCTCGGGAATAAATTTAACTACCTCTTCTGTGATAATCGCCTTGCTTACGAAGCGCGCCGGATTTATATATTGTCCCATACTTGCCCCGCCTCGGCGGGGTGAACCATTTCCCCCTCGGCTATTACCAAAAGATGGTCGTCCTCCTCCAAATGAAGGGCGTGAGTTTACCCCGCCAGGGCGGGGCGAGCTAAAAGGGCGACTACTCGCGCGTCTAAAACTTGAGGCTGCCGCGCCACCTGGGCGTGAAGAGGCAGTAGAAGCACTACTGCTAAAACTCCTTTGTCGAAACTTTGGTTTACCCTCCGAACGACTTGAATTATCAGAACTACTGTATGATTTTTGATACATGCATTAAGTAGCGAGTTTTTCTCGCATATATAACTCCCGGGTTAAAATAGTAATGGGCCGGGTCTCGCGAGTTTTAAAAAAGGCAAATTCCTATATAGACTAGGACCCTAAACCCAAGAGATTGTTATACTTACATACTATCCTACAGCAACTCATTTGTCAAGTTGCTACCTTTGCAGCACTTATTTAAGAGTTATTGACTCAAGAACGACGGGCTCAATAGGTCGGTCATTTGATTTGTCGGTGGCCACATTATTGATAGCCTTGACCACTTCCATACCAGAGGTAACTTTGGCAAATACTGTATACCCTCCATCAAGAAAATGGTTATCCGCTGCGTTAATGAAAAACTGACTTCCTGCAGAATGAGGCTGGCCCGTATTAGCCATAGCCACAGTTCCTGCTGTATTTTTGAGCGAGGGAGATACTTCGTCAGGGATAGTATATCCTGGGCCTCCGGTCCCCCAACGCGCAGCTTGGGTATCGTCTTTAGTTAATGGATCTCCTACTTGGTCCATGAACCCTTTGATGACGCGATGGAATTTAGTTTTGTCATAAAAACTAGCTCCTGCAAGTTTTGCAAAGTTTGCTACTGTTTGAGGCGCTTGGTCATTGTATAACTCGATTGTAATGTCACCTTTGTTTGTGTGTAGCGTTGCTTGCATAACTTTTTTTGTTGTATTAGTAGTACTAGTGGTCAGGACAGTGGGTGGAACTACAGGTTCTGTTTGCGTAGTAGGAGCTGTTTTTTGTTCTGGAGTTTGTATATCTATTTGCTTTGTAGCTGTTTGAGCTACCGACGCCTGATCTCCTGACCCAGTTCCTTTAAATAAAAAATAACCTCCCCCGATAATAGTAATGAGACCTACAAGGCCAAGAATGTATTTTGCCATACTCGCTTAGTATATCAAATCTTTTATTGCTCTGCAGTTGTTCTACCTCTTTGTACATCAAACAACAAGGAGTATATTCACCGTTCCTTAACAAGTAGTTTGCCATACTACACGTAGTGTCAATCCTTCGGGGCACTGGTCGATATTACCAACCTCAAGAAAATAAGTAATCTATATGACAACAACTTGGCATACGTGGGCGTTTGCTCTCCTTGGGTTAGTGGTAGTGGCTGTACCATTTTTAGCTCTTGACGCCTTAACAATGACTTGGACTTCCGTGGTTGTGGGCCTTGCTATCATAGGCCTTAGTATGTGGGGGCTTACAGTCGGCAGTGCTGAAGAAGAGTACTCGAGAAAATCTCATTTGCAGCACAGTCATTCGTAACAAAAACAGAACATGGCAGTAAAACGAAAAAAGCTCTCCCCTACATGAGAGCTTTTTCGTTACTGAAATTGTATAAACATTGGACGAGGTTGCAAGGCAAGAAGTTCTTGCGGAGTAAGCATACGTTTGGAAGGTTTTTTTAGGTCGTTTTTATAAAAAAGTTTAAAGCCGGTAAATTGCACAGGTTCTGCTTGAACAAAATGTTTGTAAGTGCCAATCTTTTTTGCAGGGTCTCCCCATCCATCCATGTCCATCAAAATCTGAACCTCAGGAAGAGGAGTTATCTGCTTATACCCCACAACCATTCCCTGGGTAAATCGATGCACTATAAGCACCTTAGGAGGCAAATTATTGTCCTTAACTAATCGAGCCAGATAATTTGCCGCATAGTTAATGTCTGCGGCATTCATAGTCCCAATCACGTCTCCCGGCTTGTTTTTTGATTTGATAGAAAATTCAGGGTCAAGAGCCAAATGCACCATAGGCATTTTCAAATACTTCTCCAGCTGTGGGAGTTCCGCGGGCACGTTGCTGAGCCCTACTTGAACCTCGAGTATAACTATTCCGTGAACCATGTTGGCTAACTCGATCGCATGGTCAATTTGTGAGTCTGGCATTCGTAAGCGATATTTCCCATCAGCTCCCGGGCTACCTTGAGCAGTTACAGCTATATAGTCAATTGCAGGAAGTACCGGCGTTGTTGGATCTGCAGCATTCCACTTCGCAACTTCGTCTGCTAGTTTCCCAAGCATAACATCAGTTGGATACTGACCGAGCACGCCCATACCCTTCGAGTAGAAGTTTCCATAATAGGCAATGATTCGGTGGAACGGCAGTATAGCCCCAACCCCAGGATATGGCGCTACTGCCGGCCATAGAAGTTTTTTAGGTGTCGTAGTAGCAGCAATGCGAGGGTGAGTAGAAGTTGCTTGCGTAGTGGTAGAAATCATGGGTGAGCTTGTGGGAGTATTATTTGCCATCAACCACATACGCCGGTCATAGTCTTGTGTATCTAAAACTGCAACAGGAGGAGCTGGAGACACCACAGCTGTTGACGTAGCAACTACACTCATTTCCGCTACGGCGGAGTTGTACCGTACAGGGAAAAAAGGCACAAAACCTGTTATGTACACTATCCCCACAGCCAAAAGCAATATTCCTCCAATCTGGGAACATTGTATAAGACGTTGTTTAGAAAAAAAAATTTGCATCAGTTTGGACAACCAAGTTTACCATACTACTATTCCCTTTATTCTTTATTTTTCTAAATCTAATACTTCGTCAATTCGTATTTGAGCAACAAAATCAGGGACGTGGCTTACCAGTATCATAGCACCTTCAAAGTCGGACAGGGCTTTTGCAATAACAGGAAGATGGCGAAAGTTAATATGGTTTGTCGGTTCGTCAAGCACGAGGAGGCCCGGGCGAAGGAGCATAAGCCGTGCAAATGCAACTAAACCTTTTTGACCTTCTGAGAGATTTCCTATTTTTGTGTTAATGAGTTCACCAGTTATAAGAAAACTTGCGGCAGCAGTGCGCAGGGTTTGTTCCAATGGTCTATCCATAACAGCCGCTAATTCGTCGTAAACAGTGTTTTCAAAGTCGAGGTTAGAAAAATCTTGGCGATAGTACCCTACTTTAACACCTGGAGCTACTACTACCCCTTTTGCTGTGCCGTTCGCCAAAGACTCAAGCAGTGTGCTCTTACCAATACCGTTGGGGCCCTGGAGCTGCAAATGTTGATTTTTACGGAGTGAAATTTTAGCTTTTTTCTCAATGGCCTTATGATTTTTGATCGTTAAATAACTTGAAATAGATATAACCTCGCCAATGAGACCTTCCTGGGAAGGAATCATAAATGCACGAATTGTTTTGTCTTCTTTGCGAACGTCAACTTTTTCTTCTTCAAGCTCTTCAGCTTTTTCACGCATCCGTTTTGCGACCATTCGCATTTGCCCACCTTTGTTAGCAAAGAAGTTTGCCTTGTCTTTATTTTCTTGAATCTCTTTTGCGAGGAGGGCATTTTTTCTATTTTCTTTCTCAATTCTTTGAGCTATCTGCTCCACCACATCAAAATAGTCGCCCACGTACTGCTCGACCTTGTGAGTGTGTTGGTCTAGGTAGAGCACTCCATGCGTAAAGGCATTAAGAAAAGCTGCATCGTGAGAAATCACGATACACGTCTTTTTGTATTCAATTAAAAATTTCGTCAAGTGTTCTATACCTGCATGGTCCAGGTTGTTTGTTGGCTCATCCAATAGAAGCAGATCAGGGTTTTGAATTAAAGCATATGCGAGAAGAAGTCGAGCTTGCTGACCTCCGGAAAAAGTACCAATCTTTTTCTCATGACCGGCGTGCAAATTAACCACTTCTAATACTGCATCAATTTTAGGGTCAATGTCATACACTTTTTTTGGAAATGCTAATTGAAAAAATTCTCGCACAGTCAACTCCATTTCAGACCGGGGTATAACTTGGCGCGACGTTGCAATAGTGAGTCCATTGGCTTTGTTAATTATTCCGGACTCTGGTTCATGGTCACCAACAACAAGCCCAAATATAGTGCTTTTCCCCGCCCCATTTTGGCCCATAATCGTTAGCTTCTTACCTTTACGCACGGTAAAATCAACCCCATCTAAAATGGGCTTTTTTATACCAAAACTAAATGACACCTTCTCGAATCGAAGGATAGTTTCTTCTTTCGCCATGTATCTTAGTTGTACGCTACTTTTCCCGAATTGGGAAGTTAGTCAGTATAATCTTTGTTTAAATTAGTATTAACAATGGCTTCCTGCAACAAAACCGGTAGTCCAACACAGTTGAAGTGAATACCCACCGGAAGGACGGTCTATATGCAACATATCGCCCACTACAAAAAGGTTGGGTATAAGTCGTGACTGCATGGTTTTAAAATCAATTTCCTCGGCTGGTACGCCACCAGAAGATACTATTGCTTTATCTGACCCCAGCAGCCCCTTAACATGCAGAGGAAGAGCTTTGCATATTTGGATTAAACGAGTGCGTTCTTCACTTCGTACACTATGACTCGGGGTTTCTGCGTCTATGCCAGAAAGTGTGAGTACGGGCAGAACTAGTGCTTTAGGCAGAAGTGCGGACAAAATATTTTTTATTTTTTTATTACTTTCTGATACCAAAAGTAGTTGGAGTTTTTGCTTAAGTTCTGAGTGGTCAAGTATTGGGAACAGATCGAGCATAATTTGCACCTCGGCATACTGAGACCATTCCCCTATGTCTCGACTCATATTAAGTATAGTAGGTCCACTAACCCCAAAATGGGTAAAAAGTATTTTACCTTTCTCTGTGCGCATTTTCTTCCCATTTTGTAGTACCGTCAGTTTAATGTCGGGTAGAGTAACGCCGCTTAATTTTTTGGTCCACGTGTCGTGGAGTGCAACCGGTACCAAGGCAAAATCCTGTTCTACTACTACGTGCCCTAGGGTTCGCATCCACACATACCCATCCCCCGAAGAACCGGTTTCGGGGTGAGATGTGCCACCCGTTGCTACGACGCAGGAAGTTGCTCGTATCTCTTCCTTATTAGCAAGCATAATTGAAAACTCTTCTATTTTCTTTTGTATGCTAAGCACTTTTGCATCTGTTTTAATTTTTATCCCTGTTTTTTGCATCTCCAATACCAGCACATCCCACATTTCTTGCGCAGAATTAGAGACAGGAAATATGCGCCCTTCGTTTTCTTCTTTAGTCGGGACGCCTCGAGAATGAAAGTAGTCCAGTGTATTCGTAACGGAAAACTGAGAAAAAGCAGAAAACAAAAACTTGTCACTTTTTTTATATTTGGAAAGCATTTCACGCACCACAGGTTTATTGTTGGTTAGGTTACAACGACCTCCTCCCGTCGTGAGAAGTTTTTTTCCAACTAGGTGATTTTTTTCCAACAAGACAACCGACAACCCCCGTGCCGCTGCGGTGGTTGCTGCTATCATCCCTGCAGGACCACCTCCAACTACCGCAACATCAAACAAAGTCGAGTTTGGATTCATAGTAAGTCTATGTAAACAACTCTCGAATAAGCACATCAACCCCTATTTTTTTTGTTGCCGAACAAGGAATAACTTCTCCCCCAGGCATTGCATCCCCTATTTCTTGTATTTTTTTTGCTAATTCAATTTTCGAAAGCTTATCAATTTTATTCGCTGCAATAACAAAAGGATGATTTTCTTCATGCAAAATTTCAAGCATATGACGGTCAAACGCCGTAATTCCTACTTTTGTATCAATAACAAGGACTACTTTTCGAGGACGTATAGTCGGATCGGTTAAATACCATATAATCAGTTTTTGTAATTTCTCTTTTTCTTTAGGATTAACCCGGGCAAATCCATAGCCCGGTAAATCAACCAAATAGTATTTATTATTTATCAAAAAAAAGTTAATTTCGGTCGTTTTACCCGGTGTGTTACTTACCTTAACCAAGCTTCTATTATTTGTGACAGCAGCAATAAGACTGGACTTCCCCACATTTGAACGACCAACAAACGCCACTTGTCCAATGTCGTTTGAGGCGATAGGGTCAGTACCGCGAATACCTTTTATAAATTCCGCGGTTGTAACCTTCACGTTATTTTTTTGCTTTTGCTGCTTTTTTAGCTACTTTAGTAACCACTTTTGCAAGGGATTCTGTGGGTTTTTTGACAGGGGCTTTCTCAACTTTAGGTGAAGAAGACTGAACCATTTTCTCTAGCATGCTGGTCAAGGCTTCTAGCTTCTGCGCTATGCTGTCCACGCTTCGCTTGAGCTCATCAATTCGTCTATCCTCAACCTGAGGCTTGCGTTCAAAGCTAGGGGCTGAAGAAGCGCTTCGGTCATTTTTTTGAAATTCGCGAGGAGTATCACGTCGTCCATACTCTCCTGATGGTGGTGCGCCTCGTTTGTCACTGAAACAATCACGACAAAAAACAGGCTTTTCGCCATTAGGTCGAAATGGTACTTCACAAGATTTGCGACATTCGGCGCATGTTGCTTGATACATCTTTACTTCACGATCACCGTCTTGACCTCGACGATTACCAGAAAACCCTTTATTTGCAAAGCGAGGACGGTCTCCCCCACGAGAAAAGCTATCTGGCCGGCTAGGCCCACGGAATCCTTCTGACTTTTTGTTAAATGGTGCCATTGTTTAATATAGTTAGTGTTTGACTAAGACCAAGAATTATAGTCTTTTATTGTTTTTATTGCAAGCCCTACAGTATGGGAGCGATCCGAAACAGTGCTTTTGTTACTCCCATCGCATGCACCGCTTCTAGGGTTAGGTGCGTGCGACTTTGTGAGTATCTTTTGAAAAGATACTCATGTAATTGTTGAATATCTTGAATATGTGTAAAAGAGTACACAAAATCAGTATCCGTTGGATTTTCTTCTATAAATGAATCATATACTAGAAAACGCACCTCCTTACACTCACCTTTATATATATTTTCAAATGAAAGTTTAGGTAAAGTTTCCTGTCCTGACTCCAGGTCCAAATGTCCGTGTTCAAGAATCCGAGGGAAGGCATAGCGCTTCCCTGCTTCAATAGTCGCTTTCCCTAACATAAAATGCATAAAAAAATCTCCAGCAGGAAATTGTGAGTACTCGTCCTCCGGAATGCGCACTACTCCATCGAGCTGATGTTGTTCCAAATATTTTTTAGATTCCTCGTCCATACATGTACCCTACTATACACAATCACCGGTCTTGTGGACCGGTGATTAGATTACGCCTCTGTTTCTTCGTCCGCTGCCTTAGGAGCGACCTCACCAGTTTCTTCTGTGTCTTCAACTTCTGCGCCTTCCGGCTTAACTTCTTCCTCTTCCATATTGTTTATAGCTTCTCGTACTTATGCTATTAAATAACGACCGATGCATTACCCTAGCATGGTTTAGTCAGATTACAAATAGTTACTACACAACTCTTTCAAACTACGAATCAATATAACGACTAAACTCCTCGAGTGCCTCTGTCGCGATTTGTAAATCAGAATCCCGGACCAATTCGCGTTGTAGTTTTTGTAAAACCTCATATATTTCTTGAATAGAATATCCTTTCTTTTTTAAATCTTCAGCCACTTCCAATACCAAGTTGCTACTTAGAGAGCTTTTTTTAAGAGCTGCTTCAAACATTCTCGAGAAAGGATGTGCCATAAGAAAAATAAGTAAACAAGCACCTCTACAAACCAACAATACCCACAAGTTTACCTATCCCAAAAGTCACAATCATAGCAAGGAGACCTCCAAGGACCACACGAACCGTTGCAGTTGTTTTCGACGCTCCCCCAACATGTGCACTAAGAGAGCCGGTTAAGGCTAAAACTACTACTACGGAAGCAAAGGTTGCACCAATACGAATAGAGGGTGGAGACATTACCATAACAACAAGAGGTAAAATGGCACCCGAAAAAAAAGCGGCAGCCGAAGCATATGCTGCGTGCCAGGGGTTGGTGAGGTCATCTGGGTCTATCCCCAATTCGGCATCTACGTGCGCTGCGAATGCGTCACGGGCCGTAAGTTCCCGGGCAACAACGTGTGCCGTTGCATCACTCAAACCCTTTTTTTTGTAAATAAGGGCTAACTCTTCTAACTCTTCTTCTGGAAAATTCTCGAGCTCGTAGCGCTCTTTTTCGAGCATAGCTTTTTCGCTGTCGCGCTGGGTACTTACAGACACAAATTCCCCCATAGCCATAGAGAGCGCGCCCGCTACAAGACCAGCAACGCCGGCAGTTAAAATAAAAGAAGAGGAATTTGATGCTCCCGCAACTCCTACGACAATAGACGCCACCGACACTATCCCGTCGTTAGCTCCAAGCACTGCAGCGCGCAACCAATTAAGTTGGGAACTCGACCCAAGGTCACTTAACTCTATATGCATTGCTGTATCGGCTTCTGGACTCATATATGTACTATAGCAAATAAAAGAAAATGCCACCCTATTTTTACGTAGAGTAGCATCTTCTCGCTGTGAGGAATTTACGCGCGTGTTACGTTTACTGCGCTTGGTCCCTTTTCACCATCATGGACTTCGAACGAAAGAGTGTCGCCTTCGCGAAGCTCATCGTACGTGACTCCATTCAGATCCTTAGAGTGAAAGAAAAGGTCCTTCTGCTCGCCTTCGCGAGAGATGAATCCAAATCCTTTGTCTGTCAGCTTCTTTATTGTTCCTGTCATACGTTTTGTTTATTTTTTTCCTTGAGAAATCCGACCTTGTTTCTTTGTCTCTTCAACTCCCCCATTCTGCCATACACAGGCCTATCTTGTCCATACTCAGCGAGTGAGTTCACGTAAACGCTGATTAAGGAGGTCAAGCTGTCCTGTTAGGGAGGAAATTTGAGACTCAACTTGAGCTATCTCGGCCGCTTTGTCTAAACTCCCAGAAACTGGCGTTAGAGAAGTAGTTTTAGCGTGAAATACTTGAGTCAGGGCTTGATAAGTGCGCGCATCAACCATACCGTAACCCGTTGTAGACTCGTCTCCCGAGCACACAATATTTTGAGCACATTGGAATCGTCGCACGGCGTCTCTCGTTAAGGAACCGTATTTTGTTGTCTCCTGTCCTGGGGACCCTGCCCCGACCGAGGCTATAACAAAGCCTGTTTGATTGAGCATTTGTTGGAGCGTGAGCACACCGGAACTTGTCATGCCAAAACTTATAGTGCCACTTGGCACTATCGATGTTTGAGTAGTAGAGGGTGTAGTTGTCGATGGTATAGAACCAGGAGAGGCAGCACCGGTTTTATTTACTCCCCAGCAATTAAAGGAAGACATCCAAGGATCAATCCCGTTTACTTCATACAAATGGCGCGCGTATTGGATATTACCCTCGAGGGTCATAATATCTTTTCCCATAGTTAAAGATTCCGGTAAATGAGTGCTGTTAATTTGGAAAACTCCTATCATCGAGTAGCTGGGGTCAAAGAGGACCGCCCCACTACCATCAAACTGACGATACCCCGACTCACATTTTGCTATTCCAGCCATAGTGGGGATATCTGCAAAATAACTCTTCACCGTCTCCCTACCCCTTAATACGAAGTCTTGGTAAATTAACTTCTAAAGATTTCACACACTGATGGAACTCTTCTTCCATCATACACTCATACGCAGT
>JAYVXU010000040.1:0-13925 GCA_043784925.1 Candidatus Adlerbacteria bacterium | reverse complement strand
GCAAACAAATTCGAAAAAACACCAGCATAAATTATCAATCTGTACAGAGGACAGATTCACCTTGGTGTCGCTAGGACATTATTACTTTGGTTTGACAGTCATTAAAGTAAGCATACGCAGCGTATGCCAATATCTATTGATCATAATGCACCTAGTCAGTTTTTTATATGGTCCCATAAATTTGTCACCATTGAAATCCAATCTGTAAAATACATTCTTCGAAGAAAAATCCTTTCTGTATTAAGGGTAAAACTTATCCAATAGAAGTATTGGGGGGTTAGTTAAATGGAAAGAGACGTGGTGACGTGACGTAAGTCAGACTTACGTCACAGAATGGTTACTTCCGCGAAGCGATGATGGTGTCCGCTACGTTTTTGGGACGACTTCGTAGTGGTCGAATTCCATAGTGAAGCCGGCACGACCCTTGGTCATCGAACACATGAAGCAAGTCTGACTTAGATCATTATTGTCGTGAGACTTAAGAATTACACCTCGCTTATAACCTCAAACCCGCTGAAGCTCCCCGTGATGGCTAGGCCAATTACTTTTTTGCCCAATTTCCTGGCCTTTATTTTTTTAGCCACTTCGTTGATGGTTGCTCCAGAGCCAAGTGCATCATCTATCAATAGCACTGTTTTGTAGGTTCGGTTATCGTTCACCAAAAAAGTCTTTGACGCGTTCTCGACACGATCCTCAAGTTTGTTAAGCGTTTTTTGGGGGACTGAAATTTCGGTTTTGATTTTTACCAGCGAGAGCGACGGGATAGACAAGTTGAGCAGGCGTTCAATCTCGCGCATAAACTGGACTTCCCGTTTGACAGTCGGGGGGATAAAACCAACGGCTTCGATTTCATATTTCTCAATAAGCTCGCGTACTTTCGGCGCTATCTTCTGCACCAATTCCCTGATCAGGACTTTATTTTGACTCTGCTTAGCGTATAGGAGTAGCTGCCCAAGTTTGGTTTTGCCAAATCGCTCAATAGCGTAGAAGTCGAGATAAAAAAGATTATCGACAAAAACCTTACTAAAGGTCTTCTTTATTTTATACATCCCATCAATCAAACCGTCTTTTTTATACTGCTCGTATTTTGTAAGTGTTTGAGCATATTCAATTGACGTCTTCTGAAGAGGGAGTTTTTGCTTGCTACACCAGTATTGGAATCCAGCAAAACCCTCCTCCCGCTCGCCCGACGGAGTTATCACGAGAAAATTTTCTTCTATGGTCTTTTGCAACTGAGCAGAAACCTCGTGACCCTGCTGTATCTTTTTTTCCTCAGATAACAAATAAAACACCTTAGGGGGTTTGCCCACCTTTTGCACATTTTCTTGAATTAGCAAAGTACTCAGCTGCTTCCTAATAGCCCGGGTAGTAATACCCAAATGATCTGACAGCTCGCCTGCAGTTGTCTGACCTTTGAGACCTATATATTCCAAAATTTTTTCAGATGTTTTTTGTTTCACCTAAGCAGTATAACATAAAAAGTTCCTAGTTCCTAGTGAATTAGGAACTAGGAACTTTTCTAGGGTATATAGACAGTATGAGGAAGCCTACTTGCGGGAAGCGACGATGGTGTCGGCGACGTTGCGAGGCACTACTTCGTAGTGGTCAAACTCCATGGTAAATCCGGCACGACCTTTTGTCATCGAGCGCAAGTCGGTTGTGTAGCCAAACATTTCTTTAAGAGGTACACGCGCTTTAATTGCGGTGTTCATGCCCCGTTCTTCGGTGCCGTCAATGCTACCTCGCTTACTTGAGATAGAGCCCGAGACGTCACCTTGATACTCAGACGGAGTCACTACTTCAACGCGCATAATAGGCTCAAGAATAACGGGCCTTGCAGCACGTGCTGCTTCTTGGAAGGCCATCGAAGCCGCAATCTTGTAGGCAATTTCGCTTGAGTCCACGTCGTGGTACGAACCATACGTGAGCTCACAAGAAACATCAACCATTTTAAAGCCAGCAACAATGCCACGTTCCATAGCTTCTTCGACACCTTTTTCAACAGCAGGGATAAATTCCTGAGGAATAACACCTCCTTTAATACTATTGATAAATTCAAAATGGTCTGAGCGATTGATATTCTTTTTAACCTTCTCTCCTTCAACAATAGGTTCGAGTGGTTTGATTTTGATCTTGACGTGACCGTACTGGCCACGACCTCCTGTTTGTTTGATGTATTTATGCTCAACTTCTGCTTCACCTTGGATAGTTTCGCGATACGCAACCTGGGGAGCACCCACGTCCGCATCAACATTAAACTCGCGCTTCATGCGGTCAACAATAATTTCCAAGTGGAGCTCGCCCATGCCCGAGATAAGGGTCTCATTTGTCTCTGCATCAGTGGTGATACGAAGCGTTGGGTCTTCATCAGACAGCTCTTTAAGAGCGATACCCATTTTCTCTTGGTCAGCTTTGGTTCGAGGCTCAATTCGAAGAGAGATAACCGGCTCTGGGAATTTGATCTGCTCGAGGATAATAGGGTTTGCTTCGTCACAAAGAGTGTGTGATGTTCGAACATCTTTAAGACCTACGGCTGCAGCAATTTCACCTGCGTACACTTTCTTTACCTCTTCGCGTTTGTCGGCTTGAAGACGCACGATGCGTCCTACACGCTCTTTTTGTCCTGTTGTAGAGTTGTAGATATACGAACCTGACTCAAGAGACCCCGAGTAGACGCGGAAAAAGGCTAGCTTGCCGACGAATTTGTCTGCTTGGAGTTTGAACGCAAGTGCCGAAAATGGTTCTTCGTCTGAGGCATGGCGAATTACTTCTTCACCTGTTTTTGGATTAATCCCTTTAACAGGGGGCATGTCCAGTGGTGAGGGAAGATAGTCAACGACGGCGTCGAGCACTAACTGCACTCCTCGATTCTTGAGTGCTGAGCCAACGCATACGGGGAAAATTTCGTTTGCTATAACCCCTTTTCGAAGCATTTTTTTGAGATCCTCAAGAGAAGGTTCACGACCGTCAAGGTAGTCACTCATCATTTGTTCGTCTTGTTCAACTATTTTCTCGATGAGTTCAGCGCGGTATTTAGCAACCTCTTCCTTCATATTTTCAGGCACTTCATAGGGAATAACCTCGTCACCCATTTGACCTTCAAAGCGATATGCCTTTTGCTCAAGAAGATCAACTACTCCGTCAAAGTTCTCTTCCGCTCCAATAGGAAGCTGTAGGCGGATAGCTTTTTTCGTTAGACGATCAAGAATAGAAGCATAGGACTTTTCAAAAGATGCGCCCATACGGTCCATCTTGTTGATGAAACATACACGAGGAACATTTGCTTCGTCCGCATAGCGCCAGTTAGTCTCACTTTGTGGCTCGACACCTGCTACACCATCGAACACCACTATTGCTCCGTCCAAAACGCGCATTGAGCGCTTCACTTCCACAGTAAAGTCAATGTGTCCTGGCGTGTCGATAACATTAAAACGATATTTTTTTACTGGGTCTTTTTTATCTGGCTCATTCGTTCTGGTCCAAAAACAAGTAATAGCAGCGGCAGTAATAGTGATACCACGCTCTCTTTCTTGCTCCATCCAGTCTGTCGTTGTTTCACCTTCGTGCACCTCGCCGATTTTGTGTTGGGAACCAGTGTAATAGAGCACACGCTCTGATGTGGTAGTTTTACCTGCATCGATATGGGCAATAATCCCGAAGTTTCGAACCTTTTCTAGTGGGTAGTCTCGTGTTGGCATAATAATTTGCTAAAAAAATAGGCGCCCAGTGGCGTGCAGTAAAGAATACTAAAAAATAGCAAAAACGCAACTTATATACCCCACAATTCTTATGTAACTCGCACGATGTCTTTTGCTAAATAACTTGGCTCGTGGCGAATTATTTTTTCTTTTAGAGCATCTGCGCTTATATCAACGTAGTTGCCTCGTGTAAGAGTATGGGCGAGAGAGGATAAAGAGCGTTCTACCTCTTCATTAATAAGAACCGGTTCTGCACCCGCTTTAGTTTTATAGTGGACAATGAGTTCTTCAGGAATGGGCGCGTTGTTTACCAAAACTGCATCAAGCATGTCTTTACCTATATCGTACGACAAAAGTTGCTCTACAAAATTAGCTGCAGTATACCCTCTTGTTTCGGCTGGCTTAGTCATCATATTGACAACAAACACCATTTTTGCATTCGAGCTCCGAAGAGCTTCGGACACTCCCCGGACCAACAGATTGGGTATGATTGAGGTAAAAAGGTCTCCAGGACCAAACACAATTACATCTGCTTTTTGTATAGCTTCAGCAGCTTTAGCGTATACGATAGGCTCAGGCGAAAGCTTGATGCGTTTTATGAGGCGAGTATCGTCACTTGAACGTAGGTCAATATTTGTTTCGCCAAACACTTCGCTTCCGTCTGACAATTCCGCAATTAAATGAGTGTCTTCAATTGAAACAGGATGGAACTCGCCGCGTACACGAAATAATTTAGAGACTCTCTCTAACCCCTCTGCCCTACCCCAAAGAATTTCAGCAATTGTTAAAAAAGCATTTCCTCCAACGAGCCCTGAGAGTCCGGCTCCACCAATTTCATGAGGAAAACGGTAAGTAAGGATGCGACGAAGAGTATCATCACCCCCGTCGTCCAAATGCGCCAGAAGCGCACGACGCGCATCCCCCCAAGGAAGTACTCCGTATTTGTCACGAAGCACGCCGGTGTTGCCTCCGTTATCCGCCACCGTGTGTATCGACATGGGATACACTGGATACGCTTTTAGACCATGAATAACGGTAGAGACTCCAGTCCCTCCCCCAATTACTAAAATTTTTTTACCTATAATACCGTTTTGCATCCTCTCCTTACTCTACCGAGTCCATTACTCAAGCGCAATTAAAAAACTACCCTTCTATGGGTAGTTTTTTAAAATTATGAGTTGATTACCAGGCGAAGTGGGCGAAGGCTTTGTTTGACTCGGCCATTCTGTGAGTATCTTCGCGCTTTTTGACAGCTGGCCCTTCGTTATTAGAGGCTGCGATAAGCTCCAACGCGAGACGCTCGTGCATAGGCATACCTTTACGGGCGCGAGCTGCAGTTAAGATCCAGCGGTACGCGAGTGCTTGCTTTCGCTCTGGGCGAACTTCGCGAGGCACTTGGTAGTTAGCACCTCCAACACGGCGAGAACGAATTTCCATTTGAGGACCTACGTTACGGATAGCTGTTTCAAAAGTCTCAACAGGATTTTCTACCTTTGCCTTTTCTTTAATAAGATCAAAAGCATCATATACCACTTTACGAGCAGTTGATTTTTTACCATCCCACATAACAGAGTTGATAAACTTCTCCACACGAAGATTCCCGTACTTGAGGTCGGGGCCGACAATATTTCGATTTTTGACTGGGCGTCTCATATTTTTGTTTATTTTTATGCAAATTTTTCTTCCTCTCTACTTATATTTGTAAAAAGAAAGAATCGTAGTTCCTACTTTTTCTTTCTTTTTACTCCGTAGCGACTACGTGAAACATTGCGTTTGTCTACTCCACTAGCGTCGAGACGACCGCGGACAACCTGGTAACGAACGTTAATATCCTTCACACGTCCAGCGCGCACCATAACCACTGAGTGCTCTTGGAGATTATGTCCTTCGCCTGGAATGTAGGCGGTAATTTCCATGCCGTTGGTGAGGCGCACACGAGCGATTTTACGTATAGCAGAGTTTGGTTTACGAGGAGTTTTCGTTGTCACTTTTGTACATACACCACGTTTGAATGGTGATGCGTAGAAGACGGGGCGGTTTTGTAGCAAGTTAAACCCACGCTGCAAAGCAGGTGCCTTAGATTTAGACTTGATTATTTTGCGGCCCTTACGGACAAGTTGTGAAATACGTGCCATATGTGATTTTTGTTTGAAATCATGCCGCGTAACCATCCTTTGGACGCGGCTAACTAACGCCTCGTAGGCGTCCGAACTAATGTACTACACTTAGGGATATACTGCAAATTCTTCTGTTTCTTATGTGGTAACACCGGTTATAAGAATGAACACAGAAGTTATTAAAAGTTTAAAATATCCTCCAAATATAGAAAGAAGAACAATAAGAAGTATTGTCCCCGACAAAACTCCTAATTTTTCAAAATTAGCTCGAAAATGATCATATGCGTCACCCAGGCCTCCAGGTAAAATAGCAGAAAGAACTTTTGATCCATCGAGTGGTGGTATGGGGATGAGGTTAAATAACCCGAGGACAAGGTTTATGTAGACAATAGTACCAAAAGCATCAAAAAGTGAAGGGCTCATAGCAGTAGAGCCAAAACGTATTAAAAGCCCGAACAGTATAGCGAGGATAAAATTAGTGCCCGGCCCGGCTGCAGCCACTAAAGCCTCGTCATATTTCCCTTTTAAGTAGTAGGGGTTGTAGGGAACAGGTTTTGCATACCCTATCATAATAGGTGAGTGGGTAAGCAAAAGAAGCCCTGGCAGAAGGACCGAGCCTATAGGGTCAATGTGGCTCACCGGGTTTAACGTGAGTCTCCCCTGAAGCCTGGCGGTTGGGTCTCCCAGCCAGTTGGCCATATAGCCATGGGCCACCTCGTGGAGTATTACCGAGGTGATGAGTATAAGGATTGATAAAATAACGTCGATTTGCATATAGAGGTTTTTATGATAGCATAACCGAGCTAATGGCAAAGACATGTCCTATTACGAATAAAGGCTCAAAGATGGCTGGGGGGTACAGCAACCGTATTCGAGCTACCAAATTTAACCCAACTGGCAAAGTACGAAAGCAGCCAAACTTACAGAAAAAACGTATTTTCGTCCCTGAAATCAACAAAACAATCACTCTCACCCTTTCAACCCAGGCAATTAAGACAATTGCTAAAAACGGAGCCTACAAAACTCTCAAAAAGGCCGGGATTATATAAGCTAAGAATAAAAAGAACACCGCTTCATAAGAGAATATGAGCGGCGTTTTTATTTAGGGATACACCCATACCGATAATGACCCGTCTAGAGCATACTTCCATCTCTCAGTATTAGGATCTTGTGTTTGAGTTCGAAATCCAACGTTAAAGATACAGCCTCGCCTTGTGGTTTTTAACTCTTGCATATCAACAATTCTCATACTCGCTCGCACAATACCGTTATGTAGGACAGGGTTGAGTATGCGAATTGAACTTATGTCAGTTGGAACCACATGAAGGTCCGCATTTATAAGAGCTGCGTAGGTTGCTAGTAGCTGTGGCAATAGTCCTAGAACGAGAAATCCATGAGCAATAGGGGCCGGGAAGTCAGCATGTGTAGCGCGTAGCGAATCTAGATGAATATCTTGAAAGTCTCCTGTATTAACCGCATGCGTTTGTATCATCCGTGGAGTTACTTGTAGTTCTTTAGAATAACCAGACCATACTCTTGTTTTTGTTAGTTCTGCAACCTCGCTCGGCAACCACTCAGGAAGGGAGATTGCGGAATCAAGATTGCTCAACGTATCCAGCCTTTCCATTGTGCGTCCTCCTGTTTTAACCTTATTAGAACAAAGGTCTATTACTTACCCTACGTCGAATATTTTATAGCGTCAATTCTCGTCAAAAAGAAATTATGGAACACGCCAAACAGTTTTACCGTCTGATTCAAATTTAATGGTTCCCATTTCATCGGTACGGAAGACTTGAGCTCCTAAAGCGGTGAGTGAGTCTATGGGTTCTTTATTAGGCAATTTGTACATGTTATGGGCACCAACTGAAATTGCTGCGTAGGTTGGGTGAACTAGCTTTAGAAATGCTTCTCCCGATGATGTACGCGAGCCATGATGCCCTACTTTTAAAATATCACTTTTGAGTTTTTGTCCGTCGGCAGCAACGAGTGTATCTTCAACATCTTTCGGAGCGTCTCCCATAAGTAGTACCGACGTCTGTCCATACACAAGTTTTGCTACTATATTTCCTTCGTGTACTTTGGGCTCCGGCATGTACGTCACATCTCCGGCCGGGTATAAAATCTCAAGTGTTGCACCTCCTCCTAAATCAAGCATCATCCCACGTTTGGCAATATAGCGAGAGGTATGTTCGTTTAAAATTTCTTTTTCTAGAGTATCGACTTCCAAACTTTTATATATTTCGCCCGGCTCAATAAAAGCGCTAACTTTATATCTTTTAAGTAGGTCAACAAATCCAACCACATGGTCAGCATGTGGATGCGTCTCTATAAGCACATCAATGGAGCGGTCAAACCAGGGCATGACTTTAGGCAAGTCACGCAAAATTGCGTTGTCTGGCCCCCCATCAATCACCACTTGTTGCCCCGTAGGAGACTCTATATAAATTGAATCCCCTTGTCCTACGTCCATGACCGCAACTTTGAGCTTTCCGCTGGCTGTATGCATATAAACAAACAACCAAACCCACCCACTAAAAACCACAAGAGTTCCTAACAAAAGAAGTGGCACATACTTTCGCTTCTGCTGTAAAAAATCCACAGCGCGACTATACAAGAAAAAAGAAAACTCCGCGACTATTGCGGAGTTTCAAAGTTTACATCCTACTGAAGCATATTCATCGTACCGTTTTCATCAAATCGACAAAGGTCCCACACTAGCGGCGGCAATCCGAGAGCTTGGAGAATTTGTGAAAACCCCCACGCTATATAGAGAACCCACTTACCGATATCGAGTGCAAAATATCCTACTCCTGTTCGGAAATCTTTCGGGAATTTATGATGACGATTATGTTGAGAGGCTTCGCCTACTGAAAGTAGGCTTGCTATCCCACACAACCACCAGGGACTATTGCGAGAGGAATTTTTTTGCCCATATGGCTGAGGTCCAACTAAATGGCTCAGAGAGTTGATTTGCCATGTCGCATGATATTGCACGACGAGCCGTAGAAACCCAGCGACGAGTATTCCTCCCCAAAAATCTCCCCAGAGTGACGCAATAAGTCCTGGCACAAGAATACCGGTCGCAATGCCTACCGAAATTGAATTGTTACTCTGCCAAGATATCAGAGCAACAATTATTTTCTCAGCATCTGTTTTTCCACGGAGCATCCACGGAGCAGCGAGCGCTCTGACACCGGGCACCGATTTAAAACAAGGCCACAGCATGTGTGCCCACAGTATGCCGTGCTTTGGGCTGTACGGGTCCCGTTGCATATCGGTGTACACATGATGTCGGACATGGTCACCTCCCCACACTTGCAAGGCGCCTTGCATATTTGCGGAGTACAGAAGAATACATACAAAGTGCCACACTAAAGCTGCTTTATATGCACGATGTGTATACAGTGAGTGAGCTCCAAGTCGGATAGACAAGTGACAAAGAAAGAAGAGGACAACCGCAAAACTCACGGTATATATGTGAAACGCTAAGGCTAAGCAACTCCCTCCACCGATAATGCCAACGATATGTATAACGCTTAGAATGATTACAGCCTTCCAGTCGACTCCTAACTCCCACGCATGAGCAGGTACAAGCGCCTTTAACATGACTCCCTCCAAGAACAATGTACTCTTTAAAAATAGTAGCACTGCTTTAGGAAATACACAGCGTAACTATGGTATATTCGAAGCGTAGTTATAATCTATTTATATATGCAATACGAAGAAAGAAAGTTTATCTTGCCGGAGCTCTATGGAATTTCGACTAAGTCAGTTGAAGAGCATCTGGGCTTGTATGCCGGGTATGTCAAAAATTTTAATTCAATTACTGCGCTTGCGGGAGAACTCATGAAAGATTCGGACCTGCCGGCCGGTCAGGCGGGGAAAAACGCTCATGCAATTTCAGAGTTGATGCGCCGTCGCTCGTTTGAGTTTGACGGTATGCGCTTACACGAACTGTATTTCTCACAATTTGAAGGAGGTGCAAAAGCTTTAGATGGTGGGAGTAATATTGGAGTGGCCATCACAAAGCAGTACTCCAACGCCGACTATGCGGTAGAGGAAATAAAACAGGTTGCAATGATGCGTGGGCCCGGCTGGTCGCTCCTCTACTTCGACCCTGAAGCTCAGCAATTTTTAGTTGGGTTTAGTGAGCAGCAACACCAAGGACATTTTGTGACACTCCCTGTGATCCTCGCGCTCGACGTGTGGGAGCACGCCTACTTGCTGGACTACGGTGTACAAGGCAAAACGAAGTACGTCGAAGCCTTTTTCAAAAATTTAAATTGGGAGGTGGTTGAGGAGCGATTTACAGACCTTACAAAGTAAAAATACGGGTTTACGAAACCCGTATTTTTACTTCTTGGTATTTCTTTACAGCAAACCAGGTCAGTGGGATGTAGGCCAAGATGAGGAACCAGGGGGAGAATTCGCTAATAGTTAGCGTACTGAGAGGAAGAGAGGCTGTGGTGTTTGCTACAAGCATCATCCATTTGAGTAAGAGGTCAGACAGGGTTGCAGGGATGAAACCAAGAAGTGGTGAAACTAACCCGAGCATGCCGGCTATGAAACCCATAAGCATAGCCACAGACACCACCGGGAGTGCTAACACGTTTGCCGGGACTGAAACAAATGAAAGCACGCCCGAGAAGTAGAGTAGTACTGGGAGCACGAATAATTGCACCGCTGTTGTAGAGACAGCAAATTCGCGCAAACCGTTCAAACGTTTATTGGATAGTATTTTGTATTTTATATATACACTTTCAACCCAGGGCGACAGGGTTATGAGCCCAAACGTTGCAAGAACACTTAAAATAAACCCTGAGTCATGCAAGAGTGCTTGCGGCGTCCAGAGCACCATCCCGGCAGCCGCAACCGCAAGAGCTCGAAGTGCAATGGTCGGGCGCTCTAAATATCGGGCAAGTAGTGCAATGAGCCCCATGACAAGTGCCCGTACCGTAGCAGCGCCCGAACCGGTCATGAGCGCGAATATAATCATAAGGAAACCGCCAAAAGAGTATTTGAATGTTTTAGGTAAAAAAGAAAGTGCACGAAAAACTCCATCTGACACAACGGTAATGTTGTAACCCGAAAGGACCACCACGTGAATCAGCCCACTTTGTATAAAAGTATTGGTAAGGTCTTTTGGAATACCATGTTTTTCTCCAAGCAAAATTCCTTCCATAAGCGAGGCGTCGGGTTCAGGGTAAAGATTCTCGAGCGATGACTCAAATGCATGCTTAAGCGAAAATAGAGACCCTATAATGGTCATGTCGCTTGGCAAAATTTTTTCTGTTTGTGGCTGTTTTATTAAAGCCGAAATTCCGTGAGCCCGAAGATAGCCCGGGTAGTCAAAGGTGTGGCCCGTGTCAGTTTCAAATGGTTGAGGCGCTGTGAGCGCCCCTCGAACTACCACTTCATCGTTATAGGCAACGCTCAAGTTACGAGGAGCAAACACAAGAATTTCTCCACTGGCAAAAGTTTGATTTATTTTTTCAACTTTGACCGAAAGATGCAGTGACTTATCTCGTCTGTCTGGGTCGTCAACAATTTTACCTTCGACCACGACCGTTTGCCCGATGTACGTGTGGAGTGTTTCACTCGACTCTTGTGTAAGCTCCAATTGGGCACGAAGTGCTCCCAGCAAGAAAATAGCAAAAATAATTGCAACCCATAGCAGGGGCGGCTTTTTGAAAAAAGCCGCCCCTGCTGCAACCCCTGCTGCAATGCCAAACAAAGCACCAAGCCACCCAAACTCTATAGGCACTAAAAGCCCCACTGCAACTCCGGCGCATAGAGCGCCTGCAAAAAAATACACTACCGAACTTTTGTTCACAGCGCAGTTCTACCAGAGTAGTCACATAAAGAAAAGCTAAGGGTCTTTGCGAGCATTAGCGAAGCAATCCAGAAGTAAAATTTTTATGTAGTCTGGATCGCTTCGGCTCGCCTCGCAAAGACACATTAGACTAATTTCTCAGCAAGTAAAGACTTTTAAAATTTTTAGTATGCTTTATTTGAGAACTCCCGAATTATCTGCCCTTCTTCCTCTTTCGAAATAGATTTTTTGTAGCGGGCTTTTTTGCCTGAGACGCGCGCTTTACACTCGTCCCACGTTTTGTGTACCACCACGACCCCATCAACAGTACTAATATATGAATGTGCTTTTGCTTTAGATCTTGTGCGTGAGTCAGATTTTTGTTGCTTCAGTGCGGAGTCTGCAACCACACTCTCAAGGTCAATCCCATAGTGTGCTCGTGAACCGTTATACAATTCAATTGTTTCTTTAAGTGCAAAAGAAGTTGCAATAGTGTCAGCGCGTTCGTTGCCGGGGATATTAATGTGCCCTCCAACATTTTCCCAAGTAAGCCTGTGGGACAGTGGTTTAAGGATTGCAAGAAAAGGCTCCCACACATCTCTGTTTGAAACATCTTTATTATCGAGCGTTTTCCATCCACGTTTTTGCCAACCAAAAAACCATTTAGTGGCACCGTTCATGACATATGCGGAATCGGTGCGCACAATAACAGGAAGTTCGGGAAGTGTTGCAACATATGCAAGAGCTTCAAATACTGCCTGGAGCTCCATCTTGTTGTTTGTTGTATGCGCCTCAAACCCACCCAACTCTGTAACTATATTGTCAGTTGCGACAATAGCGCCCCAACCACCGGGCCCGGGGTTGCCACGCGAAGAGCCATCGGTATAAATCAAAATATTTTCCATACGTGTCTGTATTGTACTTTATTTGTATACTATCTCTATGACCCGAAATAAAGTGCTTTTATATGCAGGAGTATTGGTGGCTATAGTATTTGCTGCAGTAGTATTTAAGCTTCATACACTCACCACCCCTGTTGCAAAAATACCTTCTAAGCCTGAGGTTTCTGTGCCCTACCAACCGGAAGCTCAGATGCTTGTGAGCGCCACTCGGCCCACCGAGTCTCTTCAAAGGCCAGAGCGCGCGACTGCAACGTCCAGCAGGAACACTCCACTTCCTTCAACGTACCAAGCAGACTTGTGTACCAACTATCCGGACTCAGCGTCGCATTTCAAATGTTTGCAAAAATACTATCAAAAAATTGTTGAGACTTCGGGTATAGATGTTGCTTTTTTTGACCTCAAGAAAAGGTATCAAACAGACAATTTTGTGGTGGTGCAATGTCACCCTCTGACACATATCATAGGTCGCTCAGCAGCTGCTCTCTATCCTAAAGTTTCTGAAGCATACCAACATGGCGACAGCTTTTGTTGGAGCGGTTACTACCACGGCATATTAGAAGGGGTCATAAAACATATTGGCCAAGAAAATTTACCTGCACAAATAAATTCGATCTGCGCTGATATCCCTGGCAAAGAAACTTACAACTTTAACTACTACAACTGCGTGCACGGTTTAGGCCACGGCATTATGGAGCTCGGGGGAGACGACGTATTTACCTCCCTTTCGACATGCGACAATTTAACAGGCGCTTGGGAAAAGCAGTCCTGCTATAGCGGCGTATTTATGGAAAATATTATCGTGTTTGAGCGTGATGGATCAGCACCTGACCTAAAACCCCTCGACCCTATTTACCCTTGTACGGCAGTTGGTGAGCCGTATAAATTCCAATGTTATTTAGGACAGACGTCTTTTGTACTTAGTCAAAACGGCGGAGACTTTAAAAAAATATTTGCCGTGTGTGCAAGCATTGACGGTACCTACCGCGACATCTGCGGGCAAAGCATAGGACGTGATGGAGCAAATTATGCGGGACATGACGCAGAGAAAACCCGCGCCACGTGCGACATCACGTCAGAGGAGCGCGACTCTCTTAACTGCGTAATAGGAGCGGTCAAAGAAATTATTTCTTACTATCACGCAATAACGCAGGCGGATGCATATTGCAATATTCTCTCCGAGAGCGAGAAACAAACATGTCTCTCAACCGGCCACGAATACTACAAGTTGTTTTAGCGCTTGCTAAAAATAAATAATCAAATATAGTGCGCAAGGAAAGGAGACTCTCATGACCCCTTATTCGTCTCCTTACCTTTAAATACGAAGGGTAGGTACTATGGTTTATATGGCGGCAAACAAGAAAAAACACCTCACGAGTGAGGAGCGGTTCTGCATTGA
>JAYVXU010000039.1:0-38235 GCA_043784925.1 Candidatus Adlerbacteria bacterium | reverse complement strand
CACCGAAGAGAATGAGGATTCTAAAGATTCCTGCAAGTAATTGATTAAATTCCAAATTGCCCGTGAGGTTTTCGAGACCCGGGATGGGTTCCAGCGGCTTATAGGCCATTTTAACATCCACTTGCTGAGCCTGGCGCCCATTTACAAGGAGGACACTGTTGGGAGGACACTGGTTGTTTGCAAGCCTACTTACTTCAGTCGGGTGTTCGTCATTAGTAAAACATCCGCTCAGATTGCTCGTGGGTCCTGTAGTAACGTTGTATGTAGGGTCTGGTTTTCTATTAAAATCCTTCAGAGGCTCTGCGAAATCTACTTTAGAGTCACAGTTTTGAGTACCGGCGGTAACGCACTGATTGTAGTCAGCCATTGCGCGGCCTATGGTGACTGCGTTGTTAGCACAGGTACTTTCTGCAGCGGGGTGGTTGCTTATACACTGCGCGTATTCTGCTTTGCAAACATCCTGCGCACCCATTAAATTTGTCGCTCCGCTGCAAGCTGCTGCGATCGCTAAGCCCGGGAAAGAAGAAAATAGTGTCACCATAAAAAAAAGTATTTCCGGCAAACTCGGAAGTAATTTTTTTATAGGATGCATCATATGCCCAAAAATGTTGACAGTGCGTTGCCTCCCGACTGGCCAAACGTAAGTTGGAGGGTTTGTCTCGCTTCCTGTATAAACTTTTCTCTCTCAAGATTTTGGACAGCAACTCCGACAATCGCGGACCCTGCCCCCTGTCCTGTTTGTCTGAGAGTTAGGAAGCCGTGCCCACTGTCAGGGCCTACAGTGTCTGTGTCATTAAGTGTCCAAGAAAATCCTAGCTTTCCTGATGCAACAGAGGAGTTGGAAAAAAAGTATGGCTCCGCCTGCAGTGTTATTTCGCTTGAACTCAGTGTAAATTGTGGCGGAAGCGCTCTTTCGGTTATCTCTCCGCGAAGCGGGTCACGATCATAAAGCAAAATGCCCGGATGTACTGCAGGTATTGTGATGTCTGCATGCCCGGCTGTGAGATTTTCTGCCCGAACATCTACACTAATATCCTCACTGTCTTGTAATTGGTCGCCTGTAAAAATGAAAACATTTCTTCCTTTGCCAGACGCTTCAGGTACAGGTTGATTATTATGCTTCCACTGAAAAGACAATTGGCTGGAAGGAATGGTGGACTTGCCAGACACTACAAAAGGAAGAGCCACGACTTTAATGTTTGAGCCAGCGCTGTACAGAGTTTTTCCTTTATAAAAAAGAGGGGCCGAAGTGTCGGCCTCCCACGTTAAATACACAACGGATGGGGCAAAGTAAAAATCATGAGCAAAAGTTCCTGCCTCAGACGAGGTGATAGTTACATGCACTCTCGTTGCAGTCCCCACTCCCCCCGTTGAAACCACAAAGTTTGTGTGCCCTACCCCCGCATCCACCACTTTGCCATTTTCTTGCCAGACAATTGAGGAGTTACCTAAAAAAGACCCAAGCCCTCGAAGGGTTATGTAGACCGTGTCGTTGGGGCCGGGCACCTCAGGCGAGACTCCATACTCGATAGGGTCGGGGCCGTTACCAAGCTGCGCATTAGCGGTGCTCACAAAAACAGCAAACAGCAAACTTGCAAAAAAAAGTATGTAGCGTTTATAAAGCATAGTTTGTTTTTGTGCGCACAGCCTGCACACCTTTAGGTTTGACCCCGTCGACACTGCGCAGTTCCTGCTTTACGTGTTGGCGAACTCGAACACGTTGTGTGCGAATTTGAGAGTCACTCACCATGCCAGAACTTCGCATGTTGGCACTATTTTTTTGTTCGAGCGATTTTATGCCTCCATACATTCTTCCAACCAGTGTTTTTGAAGAAAGAGTTTGCGTCAGTGCCCCAGCGGTGCTCCTCGAAAGTGCCCCCGTCTCTTTTCTTTTTTGAAGGATGCACAAGACTGTCATCAAGGTCCAACCCGGGAGCACACTAAGTCCTGGGAGTATTTCAAACAACCCGCCTCCAAAAAGTTTTGAAGGATAAAACAAGCCACAAAGAGACAAGGTTAAAAGGAGCATAAGTCCAAAGGTGAGGCTGACGCAGACATCAGATGCCATACCCATTACCATACCTAAAGGCGCTCCAACAAAACTCAAACCTGCGCCAGCAACAGCACCTACAACACAATCTTTAGCTCCAGAGGCAGCGTTAGAAGAAGCAGCAAACGCGCCAGCGCACCCAGCGGCAGCGGCACCCAGCGGTGTAGCTGCTGTAAGTGCCATCCCAAGAGTAAAAAAAGCAAAAGACAAAACCGCTTGAAGACCGTCAACAAAAAGTGCAAATAGTATGAGTGGTAAGTACTTGGTCATATTCCTCCATTTTCGGCCCGTTGTCTTCGAAGCGCAAGAACTTGAGAGGGGTCTGAAGTGATTATCTGATCTTCGGTGTATGAAGCAATAATTTTAATGGCAACGTGCTTGAGCCCTGCAAAGAAGATCCCCTCCCCCACATCACTCTCAAGCAAGAGATATTTTTCTTCGTCGGACAGGTTAAATGTCTTTTGTAACTTGTCTATGGTTGTTGGTGACTGTTTAAGCAGGAGCTGGATAGACGAGTTCGTGATCATGGGTAACCCATAGGGCGACTTAAGAAAGTCGTCCACGTCTTGGGTGATTGTGGCTAGCCCTAAATAGTATTTGCGTCCGCGTTTCGCCATGCTGTACAAAAACGATGCGGTGTCGTCCGACTTCATCATCCACCACGCTTCGTCTATGACGAGAAGTCGTTTTTTGAGATTTTTTCGAACTGCGTTCCAGATAAAATGGGTGATCAGATACATGGCGACTGGTTTAAGGTCGTCTTCCATGTCTCGAACAGAGAAAACGACGAATTTTTTGTTGAGGTCAACGTTTGTGGGGCGGTTAATAAAACCCGACCAAGTTCCCTTTGTATATTTTGAGAGTCGTTGAACCAAACTTTCGCTACCATCCATGCCCGACAGCACCAACTCGAAGTCCGACAAGAGCGGGGGTTCCACGTCCTCAAAACTACTATCAACAGTGATGTCCTTAAGAGCGTATGTTTCGGATATGGCCTTGTCGATGATAGCGTCTTCTTCCGGGGTGAGGCCGCCGAGCATTATGCGAAAAAGCCCTACGAGCGCCACGATATTGGAGCGAAGGACGTCAGCCGGACTTTCGTCTTCGCGAGGGGCAGCTAGGTCGAATGGGTTAATGTGGTGTTCGGAGTTGAGGCTGATGTTGAAATAGCGCCCGCCGACAGTTTGGCTTAAAAATTCATACTCGCGCTCCGGGTCTATCACAAGCACATCGGTGTCGAACATGAGAGTTCGAAGAATCTCGAGTTTAGTTGTGTACGACTTCCCAGACCCCGACTTGGCAAAGATAACCGAGTTGTAGTTTTCGAGACTAAAGCGATCAAACAAAATAAGTGAGGCATTGTGGCGATTAACTCCATACAAAATGCCTTTGTCCGAAGTTAGGTCAAAAGACACAAAAGGAAAGATTGAGGAAAGTGGCGAAGAGTTAAGTTTTGAGTTGACCCCAAGCTCGTCGGTCCCCAAAGGCAGAGTGCTTCGAAACCCTTGTTCTTGTTGAAAGAGGGCCGGTTTTACATAAATAAGTCGTGACTCGAGCATCGATTTAATTTCCGACTCGACTTTGTCGAGCTCTTCGGTAGTAGAGCCATACACGGTAATATAGACTCCCACGTCAAAAAGTTTTTCCTGTGCCTGCTGCAATTGGTCACGCAAAGTTTCCAAGTCTTGGTACGCTGTATCAAGCACAGGGTCGCGCACCAAGCCTTTTTCCTCACGCGTCATTATTTGCGACTGCACCTCCGCTACTTTTTTTTGGAATTTCTTTAAAATATCTGCCGAATCTATTGGGTGAATAAACACCGAAATATCGAGCACACGGTCGAGGTTAATGATCGGAGCAAACCAAGAGTCGGTGAGCGTTCGAGGGTACGACATAACAAAGAAGGTGCGTGCTATTTTGTCGCCCAAGTTTATTTCTCGTGGAGTAATTTTAAGTGCGGAAGGTGCAATAACGTCCTGTAGCTCAAGCACGCCCTGGCGGTAAATCTGCTCAGGCATGATAGACATGTTTTCACGCTCAGATGCCGCTCCTTTGTTAAATAATCCAAAAAGTGCCATATTATTTTCCTATTTGTGCAATCTGGAGGGGTTTTTCCAGCTCACCGGGGTTAAAGAGTTTATAAAAGAGCTCGATCACCTCTTCAGTTCCCAGAGGCACAACCCGAACCCCGGTTCGCACAAGACCTTGCTCTATGACGGCCATACGCTGCTCTAGTTGGGTGCGAAACTGCTCGAACTGCTCGTTTGAAAGTGTGCCCGAATTATTTTTGCTATTGGGAAGCAAACTACTGAGTGCCCCCGCCATTCCTCCACCCCTTGAAATAAGCGCAGGGTCATACGGAACTACAATAAAAAAGTTTTTGGTCATTATATTTGCGCGTTCGGTAAAGTCCTTGATGAAGGAGATATACTCGCGAACCTGAATCTTCATTAAATCGTCTAGTGTTGCGGCATATCGCTCCTCGAGGAGCGCAATGTAAGGGCGAATGTCCAAATCGCGTGACTGTACAAAAAACTGAGCCGTAAACTCAAGGGAGTTTAAAAAGTTTTGAAACTGTCCAATGATAGCCTCTTGCTCGTCTTGGGACTTTAGCGCCAGGTTGATAGACGAAGCCATAACAATAGCCCGCAATGAGCCGTCTTTGAGCACTACAATGCCATCGCGCACCTCTTTGATAGGCACGAATTCTTGTGTAGCCGCTGCTTTTACGGGGGATTTTGGCATATTTTATACTTCTGTTTGTTGCCTCTGTGCCTCTGCGTCTCCTACAGAAGCTCGGTCTTTAATGTTAAGTGACCAGGACAGATCTTTGAGTTTACTTTCAGACAGGGTGGGGATAGACACCAGTCGCTCGGAACCCAAGCCCATCTGCACTGCTTGTGGCGCTTCTTCTTGGCGCTGCTTCCACAGATACAACTTGCTACCAAGAAAATATTTAAACGCGTGCTCAACTACAACAATGAAGGGGCGCTCGTTCACTTGGTAAAACGCAAGAGCCAATGACAAGGCAACAAACGGCGCCGAAAGTGTAAACATGAGATAAAACGGGAGGACAGTATATAAAATCAAACAAACTCCCCCACCTCCTGCTAAATAGATAAATTGCTTGAGCGTAAGTGGCCCAAAAATTTTATCTTCAATTTCAATAAACTGAGGAACTTGATAATGCATTACCTCCAGTATAGCGCAAAATTATTCGACCGGTTCGTGATATGGGTCTTGAGAGTACTTTCTTGTGACAGGAGGCTTCGCCGCAGTTTGAGGGTCAGGCGTTTGAGGAACAGTAACAGTTTTTTCTGTCAGTACGAGGTCGGCGCCCGGGTAGGCAGGAGCAGGTGGTGTTAATGGGGATTGTTGTGAACTCACTTTAAGCGAAGACTGTTGTGGAGCAAGGGGAGCTTGGTTGTTTTGGACAGCAAGGGGCCCGTCAAAATCTTCGTTTGCCGTAGCGAGAATAGACTTTGCTTGATGCGCTTCCATAAACATCTGCATAGATTCCCGAATAGGAAAAAGTATTTCTTTTGCAATTTCATCAGCAAGTGTGTTTGCCAGTGCATTGTCCACATGTATCTGTGACTCCAAGTTAGACACAAAGTCACTAGGGTCTGTAAACGCCATCAAAACGAGTAATACTTCGTCTTCGATAGCGCCAATTTGGTCTATATGGAGCTGATGTTTTGTGCCAATGGCTCGTATTTTTTCCCCGAACTCAGGCGCTTGTATTGTTTCGCGCACATCAGGCGGCAACTCTGCCATCCGTAAACTAAGTTGTGTTTGCAAGTCTTGGTCCATATATGTATTTTACACTAGCGTTTAATCTGCAGCATCCCTGTGCGGAGGAATACGATCGTTGTCTTGTGGGCGAGGAACTTGTGGGGTAGGTTTTGGTGGAGTGTGAGAAGAATCTTTTTTAGTGGTTAGAGGTGTTATATTTGGTGGATTGGAGTTTACCCCTACCACTCCTTGGACAGGAACTTCTGTGGAAGCACGTGTTGCCCCGGCTGTCGGGATAGCAGTCCACTTCAACTGTTCGGTTAATGCCTGGAGCTTATGTCCTACGTGCTCTTCTGTGTGATGAAGGCCTGCAACATGCATTTCTTTTAATGCTGAACGGAGTTCTCCTGCTAATCTTTCCGAACCTGCCGCTTGCTCGCGCAACTCTTTGACAAGACTGGTACCCACATATTTAGTTGCTTCTACTTGCTTATCTGCCCCTAGAGTAACTACTTTAGGAATCTCAGCGGTTGTGGTGCGCAAGCTCTCTAAAGCCTCCCCTACTCGTGTGTTTCCGGCTATATCATCGGTGTTTTTTTGACTAATAAAGTCTGTGGTTGGTGTAGAGCTTGGGGCTGTAGGCATTGCATTTAAAATATTTTTTGTATTCACGAGAGACAATCTTTCCGCTGTTTGTCCAGGTGTTTTAGGTAAGAATGAAGCTCTACCGCTTTGTTTTGGTGGAATGTTTGCTTGTTCTAAGGTGTTTGGTACAAAAAGTCCGCTTGGTCTTTGTACAAATCCTGCTGGCGCACCTTGTGGGGGTGTGGAAACTTGAGCTGTGTTGTTTGTAGGTATTTGTGTAGTAGTCCCCGCTCCGGCTCCCAGAGCTCCTTGTTGTGCCAGCACTGCTCGAGCAGCAATATTAGTTGCTAAAGGCGTTTTAGTGCGAGTGGCGGGTTGTTGCACAGCGCCCGTGTTTGTTGCGGGCGTCCCTTGTTGTGGGGTAGTACCCGTGTTTGCAACGGGTGTTGCGTTTGGTGTAATACCTCTTGATCTGAGCCATGCTTCCATGTTTGTGCTCTCGTGAGCACCACTTCCTGCAAGTATACGAGCAGCAACTTCTTGGTCGGACTTAGAAATAACCCCAGGAATATAACTACTGCCGACCTTAAAGAAGTTGTTCCAGCTTGGCTTTGCTACAAGAGTGTTTGCAAAGTTCTGTGGATTCTTTACTCCTGTTATCTCCCCTGCACGCTTTTTGATAGGGTCCATAATACTGTTGTATTTAGTGCGAGCGGCAGCAAAGGCGGCTTGATTTTTTTTATTGTTAACCTCAGAGTACTCTTTTTGTGTTTTTGTAAGGTCAGCTGCTGCAGCCATAAGGTTTTGCTCTCCAGTAGGCCCGAGATCTTTAATAAGCTGTCTTGTTGCCCTATCAACAGCACCTTTGTCGGGGATAAGTAGTTTGGAAAATTCCTCTTTTTTAGCCACACGGTCCTCAAACTTCTTTTTGTAGCTCATTTTGGTTGCGTCACTGAGTTTTACTCCTCCGTGTGCCAAAGTTGATTTAAGCCCCGCTACACCTCGCGCGTCATAGGTGGCAGTGCGCGCTGTGTTGCTTGTTCGCAGGAGCGCCCCGCCAACAGCGCCCCGCCATCCAGACTGCGCTGCCATATTTCGAACGCTCGTGCTTTTTGCCACGTTTGAGCCGGCCCAACCCACAGTGTTTCGGCCTCCCCACGCAACTGAGCCACTAAGCTTGTTCCCTGCCCAACCAGTTGCTACTCGGGCATATGTGCTCCCGGCAGAGGCAACTTTGTCTGACGCTTTCATAGCTAACACAAGAAGTATGACCAAAAGCCCAAGTTTGACGGCAATACTTGCAACTGCAGCACCGAGCGGCACTAGGTACGTTCCGCTGTCTGCCGATTTGAATTGGCCAATGTCCTTAAAAGTGGCGTTGAGTATGCTACTTCCTGTTCCGTCGCCCACATTACCAATTTGTTTGGCAAAAAGGTTCACTATCCAAAACATAAAAAGAAATACCGCAGGGTAGAACGAATACTCGATCAACATAGAGCGCCATTGGTTAAACAAATTCCCAGCGGCCCCTTTGCTCGAGCTGTTATACATAAGTGCGCCGGCAATAAAAGCAAAAGGTGAAGCAATGATAGCAACCCAGAGCATTACAATTCGAACCAAAAACTTGATTCCAACTACTGTAAAAATGAATGCAAGAATGGCTAAGATAATACCAACCACAATATATATAAACGAGAACACGATGATGTTGGTGACTAGGCCATTCGCCTCATGAAAACTTTTAGAAAAGGACCCACTGCTGAGGAGTGTTTGGACTCCAATGAGCTGCATGATGTTTGCGGTCAAGTCCTTGGTCGACTTGTTGGGCGAGACCCAGGCCGACAGGTCGCGTGATGTGTTAGTGCTTTGAGCGGTTATAGCTAACGGTTGAGCGTCTATCGCATTATAAAATTGCACGGCTAAGATGTTGCCTGCATCAATTGCAATGCGCGAAAACAAGAAGCTAAAGTTGATAATGAGTGCCACGATAATAACCGCGGCTAGTGTGCGCATGGTGTTGGTGGTGTCGGCTTTAAAAATGATGGTCAGCGCAATGTAAACCAGCATGAAAATGAACGCCATGTTGGCGAAATCGCGCACCGTGGTCCAACTTGTCGTAATAAACTCCTGCGAATAGGTGACGCTGTTAAGTGTGAGCTGGAGGGAGACGTCAAAGATAAAGCCGCCGATGTAGGCGAAAATGCTCATGAGCCCAACCGTGAAGGCATAAATAACGTTGGTAAAACAAATGCTCCAGGAGTCAGGTTGCCATTTGCACTCAAGGCTTAGATCCCCCGCTTTAGCGGTTCCTGATGCAGGAGCGGTCAAAGTTGCAGCACAGTCTTCATGCGCTGCATCACACCCTGGTTTGGGCTCTGGTATGTCGCTTAGTGTGACCGGTTTTGCTGGCGCATTCTTACTAGAATCAAAACTTGAAGTGTTATCAACGTAAGTTTCCCCATGTGCTTGCGGTACCAAGCCTGCTAATGGAGAGGCTACAGTTGCTACAAGCACTAAGCTGGCGAGTACTTTTGATACCCGCTTCATCCACGTAAGTTTTTGAATTTGTACTAAGTGCATAGTGTATCTCCCCTATATTCCCCCGTCAGATCCTCCAGTGTTGTCGGTTGTTGGTACTGTTGTGTTTGCTGAAGGAGAACTTGTAAAGTCTACGCTTGGTTGCACGACGTTGGTGTCGCCAGCCTCGCACTGTTGCTTTTGCGTACTTATGTTTTGCTTCAGGTCGTCCAGATGTGAGTCGAGTCCCACTTGGTCCTCTTGCGCATTTACTACGTCAGTATTTTGAGCAAAACTCTGGTCTGCAATTTGTGTAGCAAGTTGTGCCATTACATTTTGAAGTCGATTTAAGTCGGTCGTGCTGTCTATTTGAGACTGATAGCTCTGGAGAGACTGGATGTTTGAATCTGCTTTATTTATATTACCCTGGTATACATTTATTTTACCACTAAGATCGCCGAGGATGCTGTCGACCTTGGAGACATTTTGTCGAGCCTTGCTCGCTGTGGTAGTCGAGGTGGTTGTGCTATTTGCTAAGCTGACCCAGCAGGTTCGGAGGCCTTGTTCCTGGTCAATAACGGCTTTTATTTTTGCAATGTTTTGCTTTGAGTAATCTTTAAGGTCATTGGCCGATTGTTTAAGGCCCGGTATGTTTTGGCTGATACTTTGCTGTATACTTCCTGCTGAATTCACGTTGATGTTAGTTGATACGTATTGGTTGGAAGAATTGCTACCAGAGCTTAGGTTAAGAAGGCCTTGGGAGGAGACGTTTTGGATAAGTTTTGTAACCAACGCACTTAATATTTCGTCAAAATACTTTGCAGTTTCAAGCGACTGAGTGTTGATACCCAGTGTTTGGTCGAGGGTTTGAGCAATAGCTGTGCCGGGTGTGACATTAACATTGTCGCAGTACGTGTAAGTGCCAGTTAAGGTGCCGTCGGCGTTTTTGTTTGGAAACGCAGTTTGTTTTGACGTGTCGATGTCGGGCATGGCCGCTGATGTCCGGCAGTTTTTTGCCTGTTTGATAGACAAAAAGCCGCCACTTAACGACAGGTCAAACTTACTTTCGCCCGCAGCATTGCTGCCGGCAGCTTTGATTCCAATACTTCCTGCAGCAAAAGCGCCATAGGGATTGTTTGTGGGTACTGTTGTAAACGACAGTAACCCAGGCCACCCGCCTGAGGCAAAGTTTCCATTCATAAACTGGTTGACGTTACCAATGACGCTTGTGAGCGAGCATTGACCCCCACTCCGACCGCTACTTTTGTAGCTTTGTGCTATTGCAATTTTGACCTGGAGTTGGAACGGGCTACATAAAAACGAAAGCGCACTACTTTTAAGGAAATCTCCGGCCGCTTTGTCAGCAACGTTTGTAAAAAATTGGCTGTAGTTGGTGACAAACGAGGGTTGCCCATTAAACCCTGAGTTGATCCACTGTACAGTACTTCGTGCAATTTGTTCAAGTGCGGCGTGGGCTATTGTTCGGGCAAAACAGTCGAGCACATTTGTTTTTATAAGTTCAGACAATTGGACCGATAACCCAAGGTTGGTAGCAATGTCTGTCCCTGCTCCCGCGATTGCATTACCTAACCCCGTGTCGCTGGTGCCTGATTGAGAGGTTGTTTGAGGTATATTGTTGGTCGGTACCGTTGCAGCAACGGTTGCTCCCGCTGCCAAAACGGCACCTTTTGATTTTAAAGCTCCCGCTGCTGCCGTACCTCTTCCGGTAACGGCCAAAGCAAACGAACCTCCAATATATTTTGCAATTGCAGGCAAAACACAAGCTACTCCTCCTGCAATAACCGACCCCGCAAACGCTCCTCCAATTCCGAGACCATGATTGTTAGGGCCACTACTGTTGGAAGAACCAATGGTTGGTACAGTGCCAGTGTTAAAAGGGTTTTCACTACTAAAAATAGTCCCCGGTGCTTGGGGAGCTATATTTAACCCGCCACCTATACCCAGGTCCCCGGCGGTAGAGCCGCTGGTGGGGTTTCCCACATTTGTAACAGGAGGAGCGTTGTTTATAACCAACGGGTTATTTATATTTCCAAAATCAATGGGTGGGATCGACAACCAGTCACTGCCGCTGGTGTAATTTTCCCCACTACCATCGCCTCCTGTGCCCGAATAATTGCCTCCTGTGCCCCCGCCCTCTCCTCCAGTATTACCTGCTCCTGTGTAATTACCACCGCCTGCATAGTTTCCCCCAGTACCACTTCCCCCACCCGTGTAATTTCCTACCGTTCCAGTTGAGCTTCCTGTCCCCGGTCCCCCACCCGTGTTCCCTATTGGGTTACCCGAGTAATCAAAACCACTCCCTGGGCGCGGCCCTCCGGAAGTTGTTGTACTCGTGTTGTCATAATTAAACCCGAAGGTGTTAGGGTTAGTACCTGGTCCCGAGCCACCCTGTCCCCCGCCTTGGTAGTCGACTTGGTATGTTGTGCTTGTTGTTCCGGTGCCCGTATAATCCCACGGATTAAAATCATACACAGAAGATCCTCCGCTTGTATATATATTAACGGCAATAAAACTATCCCCGCTACTGCCCCCGCCTCCATTGAGCGTAATAACAAAAGTACCCTGCGTCAGAGGCGCTGACCCTCCTTGAGGTACGACCGTGTACTGTCCTGTTGCGCTGTCACGCGTCACGCTGTACGAACCCACGGGTGTGCCCCCACTACTTTTGAAGGTATAGGTCCCGTTTCCAAGGATTTTTTTATTGTTTGTGTTCGTTCCAATAGTGTTTGACCCAATATTTGTAGGGTTAGTACCTTCTGCCCCACTTCCAGACCTATTTTGTGCAGAGCCAAAGTTCCCTGTTTTTGTTGGGAGAGAAGGAGCGCGATTAAAAAACCACCACCACATAAACGCAATAAGCGCCGCGATGAGTATCCCGATTAAAATAACGACAATAATTTTTTTGTTCATTGGTTATTGCCCAGACAACATTGATTGCAATGAAGCGCCAGGATCGCCCTTAGTAAAAAGTATACCGTTTTTAGCAAGAACTTGTGTGATATTTATGAACATGCTCTGTGCATCCTCTGCAGTTTTGTTGTAAATCTGGAGTCCAGCAAGGCCGCGAAGTGGGTCAGTTCCTAATTCTTGCATGTGACTATAGCTATCTGCCATGTGTATGTAGTCATTTATAATAGCAAGATGATATTGAGCGACTGACGCAGGGACAGGAATTTTTGCAAAATCTTTTGCAAGTCCTTGATAATCTTTTGCAAGTTGTGGGAGTTGGTTGAGTTGGTCTCCTTGTCCATTAATTTTATTTCCTAAGATATTTATTGTTTCGGACATGTTTGCGTGCGGATGTTTGGGTAACACGAGAGCCACATTATTTGCATAGACACGCAGAGTGTCCTTAGAGTCGGGTACAATCGTAACCTGATTTGCTACGTACAGCTTCAAAGGTTGTGCTACTGCTTGCAATTGTCCAATAGCACTTGCAACTAATTGGTCTTGAGTGGGCTGGTCGGCGCCTAACCCTTGCGCGCGAGCATTAGTGACATTTATAAGAAGACTTTTGCCCACTGAGTCGGTAATGTTTGGACTTTGTGCTGATGTAAGCAGTGAATCAACAAGTTTTTGATCTGGCGAGGGGGGTAAGTGAGACGCTTGCTGTGCTTGAATTTGGTCAAGCGACGCCTGCCAGTTAGTTTCGTTTGTATTAGAGCTACCACTAGTAGCTACCAAGGCCCCAACGTGTTGTTGCGGAGGTCTTGTAAGTGCGTAGGTTCCCCAGACCAGCGCAATTGAAAGTGTAATCGAGCCTGAAATAACTCGAAATTGCTGACTCGGCAAATATTTTTCGACCGACATTCCTTTTAGTATACTAGATTTTTTTCGTACGTTTTAGGACTTTGCCTCCTTGTTTAACGTAAGCCATTGCTCTAGTGTCACATCTTCCGCTCGAGCTTTTGGGTCAATGTTTGCTTTCTGTATATATAAAGGAGTGGTGTCGTGAAGTACCGCCTCCAAATTCCGAATCAAAAGCTTTCTTTTTTGTGCAAACCCTGCGTGTAATAAGGCAAAAAAACGTGACTCTGCTTCAGAGTTTGGAAAAGAAGCTCGAGAAATGTTTGATACGCGAAGGATAGCCGAGTCTACCGTGGGAGCTGGGGCAAAAGCCCCTCTTGGAACAGTTTTTATATATTCAGGCATGCCATACACTTTGACCGAAAGAGAGAGAAGACTTTCTTTTCCGGGCTTTTTTCCTGGTGTTCGTGTCACTATTCGCTGTGCCACTTCCTTTTGTACTAAAAAAACCAAAAGACTTGGTTGCGTAGCTGCAGTTAAAAAAAGACGAAGCAAGGCGCCGGTTATATAGTATGGAATATTAGCCACAACCTTGTAGGGTTTTGTGACAAGAGTTTCATACTCCATTTCAAGGGCATCCCCTTCAAGAAGATGAAGTCTTCCCTCTTGTATCTCCTGTTCAAATGTTATTCGCAGCATAGGAAGTAACCTATGGTCTTTCTCAATTGCTATAACCCGGGCTCCTCGTGTGAGCAACTCCCGTGTCAGGTCCCCTTCTCCCGGTCCTACTTCAAGAATTGTCTCCCCTGCTATGAGCTGGGCTGCATCGGCTATCGCTCGCAAATACGCCTCTGATTTTAAAAAGTTTTGCCCGAGTGATTTCTTTTTATACATGAGTCTGAGCGATTTATTCTAAATAAATAGTGCGACCAAGACGCTCAGGCATTTCAAGTGCAAGAAGATCTCCGGAAATGTCTGATAAAAATTGCGAAGGTAAGGTGGCATTTTTGCTTCCATACACCGTTCGGTATGAAGCGTAAGACAAATATACTTTTTTCTCTGCTCTTGTGATGGCAACGTAACACAGCCGACGCTCTTCTTCTTTGTCGTTAGCGTCACTATTCTCGCGCTCGTAGGGAAAAAGCCCTTCTTCAAGCCCAGTTATGAAGATCACAGGGAACTCAAGCCCCTTTGAAGCATGGACCGTCATAAGTCGCACTGCGTTCGCTTCGTCCTTCAACTCGTCTTGATCGCTCGAAAGCGCGGCACTTTCCAAAAAAGCATCTAAGCCCGCGTGCACGGAGATGTCACTCACCATGGCGTGAGCGTCATAGCGAGAAGCTAGTGCGGACAATTCGCGCAAGTTCTCCAGGCGTTCGGGGCCTTCAAGCTTGTCTTCCTTGAACATTCGCTCGAGTCCTGTTTCTTGTATGACAAAATGTACTAACTCAGAGGGAGATAATTTTGTAGCAGATTCTTGAATACGGCGCAGGAGTGCGCGCAGATGTTGGACTTTGTCTCGTATTGCTCCCGTGAGCTCATGCTCGCGCCCAGAAAGAATTTTAACTAAAGTTACTTTTCCAACGCCCCTGGGAGGTACGTTGGCAATACGCGCTAAATCAGCGCTTGTGTCTAGTGTTGCTGCTCTAATAAATGACAAGGTGTCTTTCACCTCTTTTCTTTCAAAAAAACGTGTTCCAATTACTTGGTAACTAATGTCGCTTTTAAGCAAAGCTTCTTCAATGGCGCGCGACTGAAAGTTGGCTCTATATAAGACCGCAAAGTCTTTTGGTTGTCTGCCTCGTGCTACTTGTTCGCGTACAATACGAGCTATATATCCGGCTTCGTCCGTTTCGTCAAAGGCTTGATACAGCGAAAGCTGCTCGCCATCGTCATTTTTAGTAAATAAGTTTTTTTCAGGGCGATAGGTATTTTTTGAAATGATCTGATTTGCTGCTGCAAGTATAGCCTTAGTTGAGCGATAATTTTCCTCCAGGAGTACTATTTTTGCCCCAAGGAAAGTCTTCTCAAATTGCATGATATTTTTGATTTCGGCCCCCCGCCAACCATAAATAGTTTGGTCAACGTCTCCCACCGCGCAAATATTGTAGTTTGACCCGACAATAAGCTCCATCATTTGAGCCTGCACATAGTTGGTGTCTTGATATTCGTCTACATGTACGTATTTCCATCGAGTTTGGTAGTGTCTCCGGACCACATCATTGTCTCGAAGGAGTAGCATTGCTTTCAAGAGGAGGTCGTCAAAATCCAACGCATGGTCATTTTGAAGTGCTTTTTCGTAGAGAGGCCATGCTTTTGCAATGATGTCGTCTCGGTAGTTGCGCGCGCTTCCTGCAAACTCCCCCGCTGTTATTCCTTGTCCCTTAGCTCGAGAGATCATCGAAAGAGCTGCACGTGGTTCCATTTCGCCATCAAAATTTTTCAGAGCAATTTTCATTTCACGAAGTGAGTCCGCACGATCGTAAATTGTTGGTGTGCGCTTAAACCCTAGCAAACGCGCGTTTTCTTTTATGATAAGTAACCCTAGTGAGTGAAAGGTTGAGACAAAAGGAGGACGAAAGGGTTCGAACGCAGGTCCGAGTGGCGCAGATGCTGCAGTGTCCCCACTTCCACCCTCCTTAAGTAGTGAAATAACTCTTTCCCGCATCTCTGCTGCGGCTTTGTTCGTAAAGGTAATTGCAAGAATATTTTCAGGAGCAATGCCGCGGCGCACAATTTCCAATATTCTGTGGGCAATAACGCGAGTTTTACCAGCTCCGGCTCCGGCCAAAACCAAGAGAGGTCCTTCAGTTGTTTCTACCGCCTCTTTTTGTGCTGGATTTAATGACGACATATATACTACCGTAGCGCATTTTTGATTTTTTTGCTTAAATATTGCTATCCACACCCCTCCTTGTGTCAAGTTGACTACCTTTTTCAGGGGGGTATCATGGGTAAGTACACTCTGAATGGACGATGAAGACCTTCTACAGGATTTCTTCATTAAAGTGACTGAAAAGCAACTTAAACCATTGTCTCAAAAACCCTTCACAGATCCTACCCCACAGGGCTTACGTACGGGGAAGGCAAAAAAAGCGTTAATTATAGGACTCACTATCAGTGGGGCTCTTTCTGTTTCGGCACTTCCTATACTAGCGTCGGCTAATTTTTTGACCAACATGCTTCAAAAGACAGCTGTAACTTCGCAAGCGTCTGACAGTACGCTCAATTCTCAAAACGTACCAGTGCTCACTGCAGCCAAAAATATTGACCCTAACCCCTCAATTGGAGGGGGAGACATTACGCTCGTACACGGAGAAGCTCTGATGCCAATTGATAACCCCGAAGGTGCAATTGCTGACACAGTGAGTCGGCCGGGTAACGCACACATCAGTGTGTATGTTGTACGCTCAGACGACACCCTTGCAAGTATCGCGGCCATGTTTGGGGTGAGCAAAAATACTATTATCGGAGCAAATGATATTAAAAATGATGGAGTATATCCAGGGCAGGAACTTATCATACTGCCTGTTACAGGGATACAGCACACGGTACTTAAGGACGAAACTCTTACAAGTTTAGCGCGCAAGTTTAAATCAGATACCTCTGATATTGCTTCATACAATAATCTTGAAAACGGGGATCCTTTAGCTGTTGGGCAATCCATCATTATTCCAAACGGTGAACTTCCTGCTGTTGTAGTGCCTTTGGTCAGTACTCATAAAAAAATTGCTGCATCTAAAACAAAAAGTTCAAAGGCATTTAAACCCGCACCTCTTCGAGATGCAGGAGGGCCGGAGTATGAGAATTACTATGTGTGGCCCGTGGGAGGCGGCATCATTACACAAAGTCTGCATGGATACAACGGAGTAGATATTGGGGCGCCAACAGGAGCAGACATTTATGCCTCGGCTGGCGGCACTGTTATAATCGCTAAAAATAATGGAGGCTGGAATGGAGGATATGGAAATTACATTGTAGTAGCGCACGACAATGGAACTCAAACACTGTACTCACACGCAAGTAAAGTTTTAGTGTCGGCCGGTGATAGTGTGACACAAGGTGAGCTTATTGGAAAAATAGGTCGAACCGGCGAAGCAACAGGACCGCACCTACACTTTGAAGTTCGAGGAGCTACAAATCCTTTTGGTGCAATTTCTGTTGGAAGCGGTCAGTAACACGCTCGTGTTAACCCAATTTTAATATAGAGATAGGTATAGTTGCTGTGTGTGATTATTAATTAGTCAATACATATGCAAAAACAAGGAAATAGTAACGAGAAAGGAAGTCGTGCAAACGGATCAAAAGGCCGCTCACAATCAACGGGTAAAGGAGAACGAAAAAGTAGCAAAGCATAACACTTCTCTTCGTATCTTATCTAGGTAAAAACTAAACCGCCATTCGGCGGTTTAGTTTTTAGAATAAACTTTTCAATACAGAAAGAAAATTAAAATTTAAAATACGAATTTTTAAGCAAGTCTGGCAGCTCAAAAAATGAATAGATGTGATGATCGGCTTCACTCCATTTTACAACGCCCGGCCGAAGAGTTTGAATTGTGGTAATTCCTAAAGATTTTGCGGCCCCCAATTCAGACCTCGGGTTGTCGCCCAACACTACCACTTCGTTTTTCTGCCAATTATATTTTTGTAACACATCTGTAAAAATGGTCTCCTTCCCTTTTCGTGCTTCGGGGTTGTCTCGAGCGTCGATTATAATTTCGTCAAACAAATATCTAATTCCGGTTTTTAATATTTTTGATTCCTGAAATTTTGCGTAACCTGTGGTTACTACTATTTTTATACCGGGTAGGGTTTGAATAATTTTTTCGTCACCAAACGTTGCAACATCTCCGGTAACTTCTAATTTTCGAAAAACTTCTCTAATTTTTTCTGCAATATCGGGAGGGATAGATATACTCTCCAGTATATCATCGAAACTTCGACTCCAAAGCAGTTGAGCGACTTCTTCTTTTGTTTGCTGTTGCAAGTGAGACTTATGAAGAACATGTAACACGGGTTCAAAACATGAACTTGAAACAGTACGGGTATCAAAGACACAGCGGTCTAAATCAAACAATATTCCTTTTAGCATGTAGGTATATGGTATGACACAAAAGGATTTTATAGAATTGAAACAATTTTGGGGTAATTGAGATTCTCAAGTTGTGAAACCCTCCCGCTTGTTTTACTTGAGATAGGGGTTGTGTAACAGTACTAACTTCTGCCCTCACAGTATTTGTGGGTTAAAAATATTTTTATTTCCCCCTGCGCATGTGTCGGAGTAAGGCCATAGATTGTTTTGAGGCATGAAACACTGCTAACTTTTGCGTTCTCGATACTGGAGCGCTTCTAAATATAGGTCCTGGTATCTCTCGAGTAAAACTGGAGAACAAATACACTCGATGTCGGTATGTCCGAAGTTGTCACAAGGGCAAGGATTCATGGCGACAACAAGTTTAAATCTTACAGAAGAAAGTGCAGTACCTTTTGAACGAACAATCGCGATGATGCGATCTTCTGGTGGTCGATGCAGTTTCTCAATGAAGTGTCTACCAAACTCTGGAAATGTACCCTATATATTCGGTTAATAAAATAAACAGGAGGTCTTAAAATATATGTCTTAATATCGAGATTAAGCTTGCTCAACACTCGAGATTAGTTTTTTAGTTGGAGAATATCTTATGTATCTTCCCTCCCTGCGGGATTCAACAAGTCCTTTTGTTTCCAAATCTTTCAGGTCACGAATAGCTGTTTGTTTTGTAATGGAGTGTAAAACAGAATGAGTAGAAACAGAGGCCGAGGCATTTTCTTCTGAGGTAAGATAATAAATCAGCTGGGCCTGCCGCTCGTTTAGAGATAAGCATTTCCCTATAGAATTTTCTACAGATTTCTTTTCACCTATTTTAGTATCAATATACTCTTCAAATTCCTCTATTGCTTGGATAATTTTTTGTAGATTAAAATCAAGAAAATACGTCAAATCCTGATTATCTTGCTCTGAGTAAATATATGCCATTGCGTATTGAAGAGGAACCTTTTTTAGAATAGTAGAAACAGGAAGGTACATAAATGACCAGTATCCCTTTCTTAGTAAGTACCAATAGAAAAGACCACGTGCAAGTCTCCCGTTTCCGTCGGTGAAGGGGTGTAAATATCCAATCCAAAAGTGAATAAATATTGCTTTTAAAATAGGGTGTGTAAAAACCTCTCCCTCCTCATCGTTAGCGTAAGCCACCAATTTATCAATTGTTTCTTCCACGAATTTTTCAGATGGAGGCTCATGCGTGACATACTCTTCGCTTCCAATTTGACCTTGAACAACAATTTTATCAGAGTTCCTTCTAAATCTATTCTGCTCATTTTTATCTACCGTATTTTCAGTCAACATCATATGCATCTCGAATAAGAAGTCTCGTGTTAATTTGCGATCTTTAAAATCATCAGCTATAGCCGTCATTGTTTTATAATTATTCAAAATCATTTGCTCAGATTCGTTTCGAGGCTTACGCTTCTCAAGCAACATTTTCTTAGCAGCTTTTCTCGTTGTATGTGCACCTTCCAACTGACTAGAAGCTATCGCTTCTTCAATGATCCCTCGATTGAGGAACATGTGACGACTTCCCGTAGAAATTATGGGAGTTTTATTAAAAAGCCTGCCACCTGCGAACATATCTATCTTATGCAATATCTCATCTACAGAAGAAAGGCGTATCCATGTAAAAGACACTTCTTTTTCATTTTTTATAGGAAGTTCTCTGGCCGAAACTTTCCGAAATTGCTGCACCAAGTACCATACCTCTTCTGGACGAAGATTTTCACTTGTTCGAAATTTATATTTAAATTTATCCCAATAAAGATATGAGGGGACATTCGCTGACTCATAAATCTTACGATAAGTTTCTGTGCTTCTGTCGAGAGCTTTAAATATCTTTTCCTGGTCTATTTTAAGATTAGGTTTTTCCACATTGAAAAAGGGTGGTATCTGGCCGCCTTCTTTTCTTTTCCGAGTTTCTCCCGCGGTTCCGTTTTCCATAGTAGTATAGGTAACATATAGGTAACATATATGTCAACATGTTACCTATCTTGAATAATATCATACAAGTAACAAACAAGTCAATATGTTACCTTTAGTAAGGTAACATATAGGTATAAACTGTACCTCTTTACGATAGAAGAAGGTAAATGATAAAAAGTAATATTTTGATATACCCGAAGAACTAATGTTGTAGTGTGAAAGGAAGCTTGTAGACAAAGAGTATCTCTAACTTCCAGCACAACTGGAGAATTTTTATACAGACTTGATGGAAACAGCCTAACTCTTTCTCTCTCTGTACTGGAGCGCTTCTAAAATATGAGACTCGTGTATGTGTTCTGCATCCTCTAAGTCTGCAATGGTTCGTGCAACTTTTATAACTCTGTGAAACGCGCGAGGAGAAAGGTTGAGGCGCTGCCCCGCTTTTTCAAGCGTTGCACGAGACGCTACTGAAAGTGGCACCAAGTCTTCAAGTTCGCGGGGCGAAAGTTCACTGTTTGTTTTGCCGGTCCTTCCAAATCTTTGTGCTTGAGCTTTTCTTGCACGCATAACTTTTTCTTTTGTGTCTCCAGTCTCAGACCCACGCACAATTTTTTTACCGAGCTCTGTTAATTCCACGGGCCCCACGGTCATCCAAAGGTCTATACGATCGGCGATAGGTCCTGATATTTTTCGACGATACCGCTCGAGGGACACAGGTGAACAAACACACTCAATGTCGGGGTGTCCAAAGTTGCCGCAGGGGCACGGGTTCATTGCAACAACAAGGGTAAAGCATGCAGGAAAAAGTGCAGTGCCTTTTGCACGAGCAATTGCTATGACCCTATCTTCAAGAGGTTGGCGCAGTGCCTCAATTACACGTCTATCAAACTCAGGAAACTCATCTAAAAAAAGTACACCGCGGTGTGCAAGAGTAGCTTCGCCTGGTCGCGGGTTAGCGCCACCACCCACAATCGAAACGTACGATGAGGTGTGGTGAGGCGAGCGAAACGGTGGCTGCGTCAAAATTTCCCCACGCAAACTTCCGGCTACAGAATGGATACTATTAACTTCTAACACTTCGTCAAATGTGAGTGGTGGAAGGATAGAGGCTAGGGCTCGGGCGAGCATCGTCTTGCCTGTCCCCGGCGGGCCTGATAATCCTAAATTGTGTCCGCCTGCCGCAGCAATTAAAGCGGCCCGTTTTGCACTTTCTTGTCCACGGATATCTTCAAGTGCAAAAGGAGTTTGCACATCTGCCGGCTCTAGCTCAGTTTGTGGTGACGCGCTAATTTTTTTACGTTCAGCATTTCCCGCTGCATGTTTTGTAACTACCGCCTTGTCTTTCTTTGTGTTGAGATGGTCAATCACTTCGCTTAAATTGTTTGCGCCATAAATGGTGATACCTGGAACAAGCGCAGCTTCGCGTGCATTTTCTTGGGGCACAAACACTGCAACCTTTCCCCTTTTCTTTGCTTCTGCAATAAGTGGTAATACACCACGAACCGGTCGTAGTGTCCCGTCGAGCGCTAACTCCCCAATAAATAAATATGGCTCAGGGTCAAAACGAATATCGTCACTTGCAAGTAAATAGGAAAGTGCAATTGCCAAGTCAAACATAGGCCCTTCTTTTTTAATGTCTGCGGGTGCGAGTGAAATAACAATTTTTTGATTGCGACTTTTCGGTGATTCAAAACCTGAGTGCTTAATCGCTGCGGCCATGCGGTCGCGCGATTCTTCAACCGCTTTGTCGGGAAGGCCTACAATTGCAAAAGAATGGAGACCTCGCGAGAGATCAGTTTCGATGGTGATGACGTGTGGAGTTAGTAAAGAAGTCTGCGCACCATACACACGGGCATATTGCATGGCGGCATTCTACACGCCCACCCCCGCTTCACAAGTTGACAGCATGTTAAATAGATTCGCCAACAAAAAAACCACTCAGATGAGTGATTTGTTTTGTGAACTGTTCTCTAAAATTTTAGAGTGAACCTTTATCGTTCATATGTGCTTTGCACGTAGCGGCAGATGGGTTGGCTTCGAGTCTATCTTCTTCAATTGCTTCCCCGCATGTTTCGCACACGCCATAGGTCCCTTCTTCAACTTTTGCGAGTGCTTTCTCTATAAGTTGATGCTGTACACTCAGTTCTTTAATTTCTGCTTCATTTCCCTCGAGTTCCTCAATTCGGTCTGCAATTTCGTCGGGCTCGGTTGCAGATTCGTCGATAGTACCAGGAGTTGCTTCCCACCCTCCTGGGGCTCGCTCATCTTCTACTCCTAAACTTTTAAGCTCTTGATGCAAGAGCTTTTTCTCGTCTTCTAGTCGTTTTTTAAAATAGTGCAATTTATCTGTATGCATGGACCCATCATACCAGGCTACTGCCGGTGCGCAATCGCTCTTCTTACTTACTTCCTGTGTTTAAGCGAGGAGCATTTCTTTGGCGAGATATAATTTCGTGCACCGTATTGGGGTTGGTGGTAATAAGAACGGTGGAATGGTCCAAGAATGTCCACAAAAACAGTACATTTTGGGAAGCGTCTTTAATAACACGGGCATCATGATTTTCGACAATTAAGTCGATAAAAGGGCTTTGGAGCACTTGCGACGGGATGCTTGGTTCCGCCGTTACAGTAGGTTGGTTCGAAGGTACTGGAGAATAATCAAAAAGAGGTGACAAATCATGCTGAAGAGTATTTTCCCATGCAAGCATTCCGGCGTAGCCTCCTTGGTAAGAATCAACACTAAAAATAATAAAGGACTGATTTATGTCAAAAGAATGGACCCCTACTATAAACTCAGGTCGGATGGTTCGAAGCAATTCTGGAGGAATGTTTGGAGCCAATGCTCGCAAAAAAGTTTGTGCAGGTAGCAAAGTCACTCCTAGAGAAGTAGTAGATTTTTCAAAGAGTCGGAATTGGGAGATAAGTCCTGCAGATTCATGAGTATCTTTTTTGGCCGACATGAGTGTGTCCACGACACCTTGTCTGCTGTAAATAGATTCTATTTTAATATCCCGCGTCTCATCAACTGCAATGTAGGGCGCGGTAGTAGTAAGAGTTGGAGGTAAAGCCCGTGAGTGTATGTATGCAAAAGCAAATGCGCCACCAGCGAGCAGTATAAGTGCAAGTCCCCCCGTCACAGCAAGTACGTTTTTAAATATATGTGACGCGGGCGCTGGTAGAGGTTGCTGGCCTCTTCTTTGAGCTTCTGCTGCTGCTATATCGATAGAAGTTACGTTCTCTTTTTTTACTAAATTTTCAATATCTCTTTTATACGTCTCAACCGAAAACTCGGCGTTGGAGATTTTCGGAGGTGGGGCCACTGGTCGCGGAGCTGGTGGCGCTACTTTTGGCAAAGTTGCACGCTCTTCTTGCTTGAGTAAAGTGCCTGCTTCAACACGACGCGCGTTCAGAGGAGAATGTATCTGTTTGGAAGGAAGGATAAATACTTTTGGATCTGGCGGTGGGGTTGAGGCAGGTCGAGAGCGATTGCGCTCAAGCGCCTTTGATACAGAAGTGTCAGCGTCCGGGTGTTCCTGAAGATATTTTTCAACATCAGTTGAAAAGGTTTCCAGAGGACGAACTAACACACTCTCCCCTTCAGGATTTTGTGTAGGTTGTAGAGGTGTGTCAAAGGTTTCTTTACTACTCTGCGACAGGTCCTCCTTCGCTTTGTTCTGATTCAGTTCTTGGTCCATTGGGTTTTTGTAGTCCTTTGCGCGTAGCGAAATCAGGATCGACAGCTTTGATTGAAAGGTTCAACCGTCCTTTTTCGTCTATCTCCTTAATCATAACCCGGACTTTCTCTCCGAGCATGACCGCGTCAGAAATTTTGTTGATTCTGAAGGGTGCAACTTCTGATACATGTACCAATCCCTCAGCATCTTTTCCAGGTCCAATACGAACAAATGCACCGAAGTCCATCAGTCGTGTCACTTCTCCTATGTACACTTCACCTGCTGCATACTCCTTAACTAAAGCTTCAATCATTTCTTTAGCTTTTGTTGCCGTACCGTTTTTGCCTGTTATAAAAATGGATCCGTCGTCCTCGATAGTAATATCTTCTACAGCACTTGTGTCGCGAATACTATTAATAGTTTTACCTCCCCCGCCTATAACTAGTCCAATTTGGTCGGGCTTAATTTTGAGAGTAAGTATTTCAGGTGCCCGTGCGCTGATGTGGGTGCGCGGTGTGGCAATTTCTTTTTCAATGATGTCTAAAATATGAAACCGAGCCTTTTTCGCCCCTTCTAGAGCTTCAACCAAAATGGGCACCGGGATACCATCAAGTTTAATATCCATTTGTATCGCGGTAATGCCACTGCGTGTACCGGCCACCTTAAAGTCCATGTCTCCATGAGAATCTTCGGGTCCCTGGATGTCGGTTAGTACTTTGTATTTTTTATCTTTACTAAATGATGACGACATCATGAGTCCCATTGCAATACCAGCAACCGGCGCACTTATAGGAACTCCTCCATCCATAAGTGCAAGAGTCGAAGCACACACAGAGCCCATCGAGGTTGAGCCGTTTGAGGCAAAACACTCAGACACTAAACGAATAGTGTATGGAAATTTTTCTTTGCCTGGGATAACTGTTGCAAGTGCTTTTTCCGCAAGTGCGCCATGCCCTATCATGCGCCTATTAAGTCCGCCCATGCGACCAGTTTCGCCCGAGGAATAGGGGGGAAAATTATAATGGTGCATAAATCTCTTTTTCCCTTCCTGTGCCTCCATGGTATCAATCACTTGTGAGTCTCCAGGGCCTCCTAAAGTAAGAGCAGTAAATACATGAGTTCCTCCGCGATAAAAAATACCCGACCCATGAAGTATGGGAGATATCTCCCCCGCTTTGGCAAACAAAGGACGGACTTCATCAAAAGCCCTTCCGTCTGCACGTTTATTTTCTTCGATAGCGCCTCGATGAATTTCCTCGTCTACCTTATCTTCAAAAAAGTGGTCGGCAATTTTTTTAAAGGAAGCAAGTTCTGCATCTTCACCTACCTTTATTAAAAAATCTTTTTTAAGACCGTATATCAGTTTTTTTCCTGCAGTATTGTTGAAAATAGTTTCAGTCAAAAGAGAAGCAAAAGTCGTTTGATACAGCGAAAGTAAAGTGTCTGGAAGCTTTGTTTCAGCTATCTCCACCTTCTTCTTCCCAAGCTTCGCCACTATTTCCTTTTGCCATGCAATAAGTTTGGTATGCTCCTGTACGGCCAGGACAAAGCCTGCAGCCACCTCCTCTTCCTGCGCCTCTTTTGCTCCTACCTCAATCATATTTATTGTTTCGTCTTTGCCACAAGCGAGAAGATCAAGAAGTGTGTCCTCACTCTCGCGCTCTTTATAGGTTGGGTTTATGACGAGGCCACGCTCTTTTGAGTGGGCAATACGAACGGCGGCAACTGGTCCATGCCAGGGTATGTCAGAAACACAAAGTGCAAGAGAGGCAGCATTGACCGCAACTACCGCAGGGTCCTCTTCATCAAGAGCAAGGATAGTTATAACAACTTGTACTTCATTTCGAATATGCTGTGGGAAAAGAGGCCTTATTGTTCGGTCAACTATGCGGCCGGATAGGATAGCGTCCTCACTTGGCCTCCCCTCTCTTCGCATAAAGCGACTACCAAGGATAGCGCCCGCGGCATAAAAACGTTCTTCGTAGTCTACAGTTAAAGGAAAATAGTCTATATCATCGCGCATACGCTCACTCATAACGGCAGTAGCGAGTACGGCAGTATTTCCGTACCGCAAAATAACCGAACCGTTTGCTTGCTCTGCCAAATCAGTAAACTCGGCAATAAGTTTTTTACCACCTACTGTTGTTTCAAATTTTGTAGATTGCATAGGGTGAAGAAACTCGCAGATGTTAGGTCTACTCCTTTATTGTTGAAGAAGGCCTACGTATCTACGCGCTTCAGTAATTACGACTAATACCTATTAAATGTAACAGAGGTGGCTCTATATATAAAGGCAAATAGAGCATATTTGACAGTAGTATATATGCTGTGGTATAATAGAATTAGAAAAGGAGTACCTTGTAATGAGGAAAAGACTACGAAACTACCGCCTGTCCCTTCTGACAGTTCTGATTGCGGTCGCACTCGCAACTGGAGTGTATTTGCACGACGCTACCCCCGTCTCCTACGAGGAGGCTTTGGTGGAGGTGCAAATCGACGCGGCTGGGCCACAAGCTCAGTCAGCACTTGCCCAATACCCGGACCTCGCTCCAAAACTTTTTTCGCTCTACGGAAAAGAGTCGGAGTTTCAGGAAATGCTCGAAGGGTTAGGGCACAACCAAACTTTCCCAGTGGTGGGTATGTGTTTCCTTCAAGGAGACGCGTTACTTACCGCACAAAGGAATATTGGTGTTGTTGTGGACAGTGTGCTTAAGAAGGAGCCCATGCAGCCTCCACAAAACCTCGATCCGGTCGAGTGTGGCAGGATGATGATTCACAAGATTGTCCTGGGTCGCAATGACTTTCTTCGGCGGTTTGTCTTGGATACAGACAAGAATGCACACCGCCTCTACGTCACCACCTTAACCTCAAGCCTCAGTAACTTCTTTCTTGGTGGGATACGTACCGTTGAAAGGAAGTATGCGGTGGGTGAAAGTCTGACGCCACGAGATCTGGCAGAAGCTACGCTTGATGTTGTTGGGGTGCTTGGTGCAACGAAACTTGCTAAGGTGGCCTTGATTGGACGCTCTGGCAAAACAATTGCGGCAGGACGCACGATAGCTAGTGCCGCCGGGAGTGCAACAGCACTATCCAGCGTCTCGCGGTTTGTTAAACCCGCTTTGTATGTGGGAGTAGCGTACACGGCTTTGTACCACCCTTCCTACATAACGGGCTTGGGAGGCAAACTCGCGAGTCTGCTCGGGTTCCAACCGTTGTTGGGGCAAGCCCTTATCTGGGCTATCCCGACATTGTTGGGGTGCTTCGCGCTCCTAACTGTGTACTTCTGGATTCGGCCACTGGTCTGGGTCATTGAAGCCGCGGTGGTAAAACTGTTCCGCCTCGGCAAAGTTGCAGTGCGTTAAACGACTAATGGCCGATCCTATCTAGGATCGGCCGTTTTTTTATTTTGCGATCCCCTCTTCCTCTCCAAGTCCTTCCTCGTCGTAGACTTCTGTACCGACATCTACCCCTTCTTCCGAGGAGCCCGTTAAAGATGAAAAGCCTGAAATAAATCCTTTAGCTCCACTGCGATACCCAATAAGGAAATTGCGTGGGTTTTCGCACATATCCAAAAAGTCGTCACACGCTTCGCGTAACTGGCCAGAGGCTGATTTGCCAAAAGCTACTACCTCTACCTGGCATCCTTTGCTGTGGAGGTATTCAATAAGGGGAACAAAGTCACCGTCTCCTGTTGCAAGCACTACCACGTCGAGCTTTTCCGCCATAGCTATTGCGTCAATCGCCATCCCGATATCCCAATCGGCTTTTTTCGCTCCACCAGCAAAAATACGAATATCTTTTACTTTTGTTTCGATTCCAACTTTATTAAGAGCTTCAAAAAAACTCTTCTCGTCTTCTGATTCTGTGCGAATAACATACGAGACGCAGCGGATCAAAATACGTCCGGCAAGTGCCTCTTTCATTACTTGCCCGAAGTTTACCTTTGATTTATAAAGGTTTTTTGCACTGTGGTAAAGATTTTGTGTATCTATAAAAATTCCAATACGTTGATTTTTGTGTTTAATGATTGCCATATGAATGAACAAGTTAGTTTCAGCAGTAAATACTAAAGAGTCAAAACTGAAACTAAAAAAATGAATAAAATGCTTACGTTGTACCTAAGTATATACGCACTACAAAGTAATAAAGGTTTGGGTCGGGTAAACAATGCCAATAGAAGAGGATGAAGTTCGCATCCTCTCAAGCTCATAGAAATTATTTCTTAAGCGAAAGTTTCTTCAAAACTGCGTTGTATCGCTTTTTGTCGCTACCTTCTAGATATTTAAGATGAGTACGACGGTCAGCTACCATTTGGAGGAGTCCACGACGCGAGTGTTTATCTTTAAGATTTTTCTTCAAGTGTGAAGCAAGTTCCTCAATTCTTTTAGAGAGTATAGCAATTTGAACCTCGGGTGAGCCAGTGTCTGTATCGTGTATTGCCACCTCCTTGATGACTTTTGCCTTTTTCTTTGCTGTAAGCATGATTTGTATCATAGCATAACCCCACATATTTTGCAAGTGTGTAGGTATGTGGTCTAATGTGTGCCTCTTTATAAGCTATACTGAGGCATATGTCGGCAAACGAACTACTTCGTCTCAAAACTGAGTTTTTGGAGTATTTAGAGATAGAAAAAGGTCGAAGTATCAAAACTGTGGAGAATTACGACCGCTATCTGACTCGCTTTTTAAACCACACCAAAGTCTCCTCTCCCACAGCACTTACCGAGCAAATGGTGCGTGAATTCCGTCTGTACCTCAACCGCCAGCCAGGTACCACGGGCACAATGAAGCACAAAACTCAAAATTACTACATGATCTCGCTCAGGGCCTTCCTCAAATTCCTTCGCAAACGAGGCGTAGAGTCCCTTAACCCTGAGCGAATCGAACTAGCTAAAGTGGGAGCCCGGGACCTCGACCTCATGTCTTCAGACGAGCTTGAGAGGCTTCTCCAAGCCCCTGAAAAAGGTCTCATGAGTAGTGGTAGTGCTAAAAACCAGCGAATACACAAACTTATCGGTTTACGAGACAAAGCTATGCTCGAGCTCTTATTTTCAACAGGTTTGCGTGTGTCAGAGCTTTGTTCGCTTAATCGTGACCTGGACCTCTCTCGCGACCAGTTTTCGATTCGCGGTAAGGGTGAGAAAGTGCGGGTTGTCTTCTTTTCTCCTGAATCAAAAGAGCATATTAAAGAGTATATAGACGAACGCAGTGACGTAGACGACGCGCTTTTTATTCAAATGGGAAAAGCCTCAGCACAGGCCGAAAAAACCAAAAAAGGCTTGCGCCTCACCCCCCGCTCGGTTGAACGTATTGTTAAACGCTACGCCACAAAGGCAGGGATCACCCGTAAAGTGACCCCACACGTCATTCGTCACTCGTTTGCAACCGACCTTCTTGAAAATGGTGCCGACTTGCGCTCGGTCCAGGCACTCCTTGGGCACTCAAACATAGCAACCACCCAGGTCTATACCCATGTTACGGACAAACACCTTTTGGAAGTCCACAAAGCCTTCCACGGCAAAAGAAGAAAATAAAAAAGCGGATACTAAGCCGCTTCTAAGTGTGTTTTTTCGGTTTGCAGTCGTTGTACTAACGCTTGGCAAAAGTAAAGTACGGGTTCAGGGCATGATGACACGTCCTTCAGGAATTCAAGGAGTACTTTGCGAGCCTCGGCGGTGTCACCAAGCACTTGTTGCACGATCCACCAATCCCGCCGATTTGACTCGGGCCGATTAAGCAAATCACATGCGATAGTAAAAAGTGTGTCAATTTCTATGACAGTCACCTGTTCCTCCAAAAGAGCTTTTGCTCTATATAACAGTATTTTACGAAACTTAGTAACAAGTGATGGTGGAATGTAAGGTACTATTCCTGCTTCTTCCATACCATTTCAAAAATTTCCCGAAAGGTTTTGGCAACCTCGGCACTCTCAATAGCTATACCCTGCAGGTTTTTGTAGTCTTGGATGCGCACAATATCTCCCAGCACATCTATCGCAACCTCAGATGAATATTCTTCTGTGGGTACGACTTTAATATTTCGGTCATACGCTTGGTCCATATCCCGATAAGGCTTAAGTGTTTCGTCATTGGGTACTATGCCTCGCATAGATATGCCAAGTTTATGCATCAAAGGACCCCACTCTTTTTGAAAATAGTTGGTGAGTTCGGGGTCGACTCCCCTATCGGTTGCCCAAAACGCGACAGACTCCTTCCCTTTCATTTCCTTCAGCCTATACTCCATCAATTGTTTGATACCCGACACTCCTTCAAAATACACAGCACTTACTTTCGTATCTTCCCCTTTGGTTAAAGCTGCAAGTTCGGGCAATTTTTGTCTGGCTTCACTCAATTTTTCGTCGGCAATTGCAAAAGCCTGCTCGGGTGGGAGTGCAACATATAGTTGTTTTCGCACCCGAGGCACACGTTGCACTAACCCTTTTTTGATCAATTCATCCAAAATGACATAAGTTGTAGGGTTTTTGAGCCCACTCTTCGAAGCAATCGAATAAGCCGACCCTCTTCCCAACTGCAAAAGAGCTAAATAAACCGCCGCCTCCTTATCACTTAACCCTAAAGTTTGTAGTGCCTCTTGCAATTCCATATTTAAAGTATATACCATCCTAAAAAATAGTCAATAATTTTGATGATTTGTTATAAATAAGCAATAAAATGTTGTAAAATATGAGTATTATAGTAAAAACTATAGTCATCTAACTTGACAATACATTAAAATCAAGTATACTGTGTGTAGATGGTTCATTCAGAATCAGAACGGTTCGTGGAGTCCCGGTTCAGGCTCTATACAAGTGAAGGGGATGCTATGAGCATACGTTTCGCGGCCGCAAATTGCGGTTCGGCCCAAAACGGCCGGACCGCGCGCGGCCCGAACAAAGCCCGGTAAGCTTTGTTCGGTCTGTAGGTGAAAGACCTACGGGGCAACCCCACCTGGCAACAGAAAGGGGAATATTAAGAGGAGCAACGGTTTTTGCTCCTCTTCTTTGTAGAGTTTTTAAAAATACTTTGAAAATTGTATCAAGAAAGGTCCAAACGAATAGTACCCATGATATTATGTAAGCAAATATAAATGGAAAATTTTAAACCATTCAAACGCCTCCCTCAAACTGAAAAGCCTCTTCGGGAAGTAAAACCAGTAGAGCGTGATCCAACAATCCCAGCTTCTGGGGATTATTGGATAACATTAATGCAGGACATTGCGCAAGGAGAAGTGTTTGATCCCGAGCATAACCCTGAGGATGCTGCCAGGGTAGAGCGCATGCTAGCTGCACTTACAAATGACGTGCCGTCGCTTTGTTCGTGTGTTATGGAGCGCGCTTGTAACCTTGCTTGCACACACTGTTTATACCCATGGCGAGAAAAGTCCGCGAAAGCAATTGCCGAGGCAAACAACCTTGGTGATGCAGTAGAAAACATAGTGCGACAATTGCCTGAAGCAGAGGGTACACCACAATTTTTACATTCAGGTAAGATTTTACAGGAATGGCACTTGTCAATTCTTAAGCGTTTACGCGCAGCTCGCGAAAATTTACAAATTGGGATTATCGATAATGGCACATATGTGCGGCACCTCAATTCAGGAGCGTTTGGGGATTTTAGATTCGACTGGATAGATATATCGCTAGACGGTACCGAAGAGTCACATAATGCCCAACGCGAACCAGGGCATAAAGAAGCAACCGGCCGCGAACCTACAGCATATAAAGAGACTATTGAAGGGCTTGAGCGTGCTCGAGAGGTGACAAAATCTACCTTAGAGGGCGGTAAAGTCAACTCACTTATGACGGTAACCGCGCTTAATTACAAAGACATCGAAGCGGTTGCGGATACTCTTTTTGCTGAAAATCCTCGTGCCCCAGGAATGCCCATGGCCGACCAAATGAACATCACACTTATGACTCCTTTGCGAGAGCCAAACGCATATATTGAACTTGCAAAAGAGTGGCGCACCGGCAATCTCGATGAAATGCGTGAGGTGTGGGAGCAAATTTGTCGAGTACATACAAAATACAATACGCCCGACAACCAGCGTGTATTTTTTACCCTCTATCGTCCTCTAGATATCGAAAAGCTCGCCCAAGCTATAGGCCCAAAAAAAAATCATAGATGCCCTTACTAATGCAGAAATTATTGGTACAGGTAAAGTCGCCCTGACAATTGATGGGGTTATGGTGAGTTACGACGCTTTGAGCCTTGCCCCAAGAGAAGAAATAATTATTGATGCAGATGCTGTGCAGAGAACTGCGTATAGTGGGCAATATACTCTGGCCGAATATGCTTCGGGCAAGTCGCTTGATGGCAAAGATATTTCTTTCTTCAGTGTCGACCCCCTAACCTCTGAAAGTGATCTAAAAACACAACATACTAAAGGAGTTGAGAGATGGTGGGCCGGTTATGGAGCAAAACTACTTCAAGAAGAGATTGAGATTTTTAAACGCATTCGCGATCTATCTGAAAAAGAATAGGAGCAATTTTAATGCAGCAACAATTCTATTTGAATAATAAAGTTTGCTATTTTTTCACAAATAAATAGTCAATATTTTTGATGATTTATTATAAATAAGTAATAATATGTTCTAAAATATACGTTTTATAGAAAATATTATAGTTATAGATATTGACAAAATACTAAAATCAAGTATACTGTGTCTAGTTAGTTCATCGAAATACCGCGCCAAACGGCGCAACCTGCACCCCGGGGTTCACAGGGGTAGGAGATGGGTTATGACAACGATCACAGATTCCACTGTACGTCTGGTCCCAATTTTTTTCGCCTGGTCTGAGCTGAAAGGGCTCAAGTTGGTGGATCCCGCCTGCATCCATCAATTACTACAGGACGAAAAGCTGATTCCACCTTCCTGGTGGGGTCACGCAGAAGGTGGCAAAAAAGGGAGTGAGTTTGATATCGTATTTGGAAACCGTGACTCAGAAGGGAATCAAACTTTTAAATGCCTGGGGTATAGCTGTGGGGATTGGTACCCGTCTCTCACAGAGGTTAAGTCCTCATATTTTAGGAACTTATATTTTGCGGTCTGGCGATAAGGAGAAGGGTAATTTGGGAGAAGCTTGCTTCTCCCCTCTATTGAGAATTTGATTTACATGAATCGAGCGCTCAAGAGAAAGTTTTAATAACAGTAATTTATATATATGAGTATTAGAAAAATATTTTTTGCACATCTTCTATCAGACAAAGTAAAGGAAGCACCCAACAATGACCTGCCGGGATGGGTTGTGAATGGCATGTATAGTTGCTAAGGTGAGTCGAGGGAAGCAAGTATTTTTCCAAACAAAAGACGGCCAGCAATGGTCGCCTTTTGTTTTATAAATAAGATTAGGAAAGTTGAAATAGAGTTTTAAGTTTTGCATCTACTAACGTAAGTGATGCTGCTTCTAGGGTGCCTAATTCGCCCAAAATAATCTTTTTTTGAAGGGTGGCAAGCTTGTCTACTTTGATGATAGAGTCGACTTTCAAGCCATTTTCAGGTGTAGCCACTGTTGAGACGTCAAACTCCCCTCCAGCCTTTGTGTTTTGCGATGAGATGAAAGCAACTACACAGTCTCCACCCTTTTTTGAAGTGTGTAAAATAAGAGCCGGTCGAACTTTTTGCCCCGAAAGGTCGGTGAAGGGAAATGGAACCAAAACAATGTCCCCTTTAGACATATTTCTTTTTTAAGTCAGATACCGAATAAAGCTCGGGCTCTTTGGTTAGGAAATCGAAGCTGCGTGAATAGGCGTTGATATTAGTGATGTCGCTGAGTTCTTTGTTGTAGGTTGTTGGAAATTGTATAAGTAGTGCATCAATCGAGTCGCGACGGCCAATAGCAAACACTTCCCCTTGATACTTAACCTGGTCTACCATTTCTTTAATGTTTTTGCGTGCCTGGGTTGTACTTATCACTTTCATGTACATATTGTACATAATTTGAAGCTAATCACAACCAATGCTAGATTTTTTGACAAAATGTATCTGTTGTATATACTTTGGATATGACTAAGACAATGCTCAATATAAAAACTGACGCAAAACTTAAGAAACAAGCTCAAATGCTCGCGAAAGAGATAGGTGTGCCACTTTCCATTGTCATAAACGCCGAACTTAAGCGCTTTGTGAGTGAGCGCCGAGTAGCGCTATACGCTCCTTTGATTCCTAATGCTCAAACACTCAAAATGCTTGAGGCTGCGGAAGAGGAATTGAAACAAGGGAAGGCTAAAGGGCCATTTGACTCTCTTGATGCCATGTTTGAGTCGCTTCAAGAGTAACTCAATATGCGCTTTCTCTATTCAAACCAGTACGTAAAGCAATTTAAAAAACAACAAAAAAATCTGCAAAATAAAATTTATACAAGATTACAAGTGTTTATTGAAGATGAATTTCACCCACAGCTGAATAATCACCAGCTTCATGGGAAATATAGTGAGTACAGAAGTATAAATATTACCGGCGACAATAGGCTATTATATAAAAGAATAAGCACCGAGGTTGTCTACCTAGGATTACTAGGCACTCATAGCGAGTTGTACGAGTAAACAAGTTATAACTCCTCGGATTTATCCCATAAGGCTTCAAAGAATTTTTTTTGAGACTCTGCAACTTCTGCGTTTTTGATACTCATCAGGAGGTGTGGTTCGCCATAAATCTCAAAGTCGACATGATCATCAAAAATAACGGTGTTGACCAAGTTTTCCTCGAGCCCTGGGAAAATGCGATACTCGGTGAGCGCTCGACCATCGGCTTCCCGGCTCATTGCAGTACGAAATGAACGTGGCCCAACTATGCGAAACTTGATTTTTTTCGCGAGTCTCACTCTTTCCCATTCAAGATGAGACGCTTCCCCCATCTGCTCGAAGTATTTGTCCCACTGTCCGCTAACCCGTCTCCCTACCCTTCGTATTTAAAGGTAGGGAGACCACTTCGTATTAGGGGGTAGGGAGACGATCGAGCGACGATTAGAGCATATAAAATCCAAGGCGGCTAGAAATGGTCGCCTTTTCTTTTTATAGTGTGCACAAGTCTTCTAAAAATAGGAGAATTTGGTGCCCTTCTTCGGGAGTTATGATGCCTACTTTTTTAATAAGTCTAGATTGTGCGATTGTACGCACCTGAAATACAATAATTTCAGACTCAGTCTCAAGTCCATTTTCTTCTGTTGGTTGCAGGAGCAATGTTGCAGGGTATTTTTTAATCTTTGAGGAAAGTGGGCAACAAATTGAAATAGGAAGCGTTGTATTGAGTGTATCGCCTGAAATAACTACGACCGGACGTTTACCACCTTGTTCGCTTCCTTTTACAGGCTCTAGGTCCGCTAACCAAATCTCACGTTGCAGTACTTTTTTCATGCCAATGTGTCTGTTGCGAATTCCCGCATCCCCCACTCGGCCATTTCTAAAATGTCTGCGTCTTGTGCTGCTTTTAAAAATCCTTCCCGCAAGCGTTCGCGCTTATATATACGAACAGCAGACTCCAAAACGTCCCTTCGTGTTTTTGCTTGTAACTTTGTTTCTGAATCAACCCAAGCTAGAAGGTTACGGTCAAAGGTGGTAGTAAATACAGGTGTATTCATATACGTATATACTATACGCACAGTATATGTGTGTCAAGGTTTTATGCTATCTTTTATGCATGAAACTGATTTCTTGGAATGTGAATGGGATACGGGCGGTGCATAAAAAGGGGCTTTTTTTACCTTTTATTGAAAAATATAAGCCGGATGTGCTTTGTTTGCAGGAAATTAAGGCTGAAAAAGCTCAAGTAGAGATCGATTTGCCGGATTATGAGGAGTATTGGAACCCAGCTTCCAAGAAGGGCTACAGCGGCACGGCAATCTTTGTGAAGAAAAGTCTCCCTGTACACTCTGTCATGCTCGGCTTCCCCGAAGAAATTTGCGAGGAGTTTGGCTTTAAAGACGATGAGTACGGCGACCCAAACGAGGAAGGCCGCGTTATTGCAGTCGAGCTTGATGAAGTGTATGTGGTGAGTGTCTATACCCCCAACTCGAAGCCGGACCTATCGAGACTCACACTTCGCCACCAGCAGTGGGACCCAGCTTTCTTAGCCTATATGAAGCTGCTTGAAGAGCCTGCCCGACAAGATGGCGGGGGGAAGCCAGTTATTTTTTGCGGTGACTTAAATGCGGCACATACTCCCCTAGACTTAGCAAACCCAAAGGCAAACGAGGGCGAGCATGGCTACACTAAGGAAGAGCGCGCAGGGATTGATATCATTCTAAAAGCAGGTTTTATAGACACCTTCAGACTTTTTACGAAAGGAGGTGGATACTACTCCTGGTGGAGTCATTTTGCCTTGTCACGCGAGCGCAATGTTGGGTGGCGTATAGACTACTTTTTTGCGTCTAGAAGTTTAGCTTCACGTATTAAAAAAGCACAAATTTTGCCAGAGGTTTTGGGTTCAGACCACTGCCCCGTTACCTTGGAGTTAAACTAATAGTTCTAATTTCTTTTTTTGTCCCTACACACTAGTCGACCTGTGTAAATATGGAAACAACAAAGCCCCGTCTATTGGGGTTGGAGATTTTATTTTTCCAATAGATCGGAGCTCTTTATATGCACTTTGCGCAGCGCTATTTTTATTTTGTGTTTATTTCTTCTAGGCGAACTTGAAATTATATTTGAGTACCTCTTTTTTATTTTATTTTTGTTTGGAGAGGACTCGTACTTTATTCAATTTAGCGTGGAAAAAATTTACACTGTCATGACTATTTCTCAAAAGAACTTATACACACACTTTTCGCAGCATTTATTTTTTCTCTAAATCTACAGGGTTAAGATTTAAATTTTAATTGCTGCGTCTGAAGTAATACTATTCTTATAAAAGACATTGTAAAGGACTAGCTGTGGATATCTGTCTTTTAAATTATTTTAAAGTACAAATTAGCTAACAAAGTACTTTTTTTGGATGTCCTTTGTATTTTGTAGTTCCTTTTCTTCCTTTCTTTCTTTCCCTTCCTTTCCAAGAGCTTGCAATTCCCTATCATCTAAACGTACAAGTTCCTGTGCACGGCGTTCGAGGTATTCTATGTTATTAAGGGTTGGATCTTCTAAAACCTCCTCTAATAGCGCGTGTAGCATCCAACCTAATCTTGGCCCAGGTTTTTCACGTGTAACGTCCATGAGTCGTTTTCCGTCAATTTTCAGCATGGTAACCGAAAGAGGGTCCTGAAGCGCTTGCTCTATCATTGACTGATACTTTCGGAGCCTAAAAGGTTGTTCTTTAGGTCTTCCAGTTCCAATTCGGTCACAAATTCGTAAGTTAATAAGGTTTTCAATATTATCTTTGCCCACATTTGTAATGATTCGACGTACCGCAGAAAGGGTTATTTTATCTGGATCTGAAAAAAACATGTGCCAGCGTACCAAGTTTTGCACGGTATCAATCGTTTCACGTGGAAACTTTAAGCGTTCAAGCGCTTTTTTTGTCATTTTAGCCCCGATAACTTCATGGCCGTGAAAGGTCCAGTCTTTTTTGTCGGGAGACCAACGTCTCGCTGCTGGCTTTCCAATGTCATGAAATAATGCAGATATACGGATTGTTGGGTTCCAGTCTTTGTCCGCCGCGTGCTGGAGTGCGCGCAAATTATGCTCATATACGTCAAAGCTGTGTGCTTGATTTTGCTCTATCCCCATCCCCTGCTCTAATTCAGGAACAATAAAGGAAAGAATGCCCATATTTTGAGCGAGCACAAGTGCTTTTTTAGGTTGTTTTGAATTTAAAATGCGTACAAACTCGTCCCGTATTCTCTCTTGGGAAATTTTAACAAGTTGAGGTGCGCACACTCTCATTGCCTGGTCAGTTTCCTTTTCTATAACAAAATCTAATTCTGCTGCTATACGTATCGCACGCAGAATGCGCAGCGCGTCTTCCTGAAATCGCTCTGTCGAGTTCCCTACTGCGCGGATCAAATTGTTTGCCACATCTTCTATGCCTCCAAACAAGTCAAGCAGCTCCCCTTTTGTCGGGCTATATGCTAAGGCATTTATAGTAAAATCCCGGCGCTTAAGATCGTCTTCTATATGGGGACTAAAAGTAACCGCGTCAGGCCTCCTGCCGTCGCTGTAGACACTCTCAGTGCGATAAGGAGTGGCCTCTACTATTCGAAGCGACTCATCCCCTACCTCGTCGTTTACAATGCCCACAGTGCCAAAACTATTTGTATAAAAAGTGTTTTCAAATAATCTCTGTATATCTTCTGGTGTAGCGTTTGTAGTTAGGTCCCAGTCTTTAGGTTTCCTGCCTAAAAACATATCCCTCACACACCCCCCTACTATCCATGCTTCAAAGCCGGCCTTTTCAAGCTGTTCAATTGTCTGTATGATCGAGAGGGGTATTTGGCTGCGGGAGATCTGCATGGCACAATCGTACCACGTGAAGAAGTATCGTGTTACGGAATGCTCCTGTAGTGAAATGGATATCATGCCTGCCTTCGAAGCAGTTGTTGGGGGTTCGAATCCCTCCGGGAGCACATGACTGAAATAGGTGCATTTTTAGGAGTCCTTGCGAGTACATCGTAAGGACTTTTAAATTGCCATTGAGCCACATTTTGGTTTTTGATGGAAGCGTTCGAAAGTAGTTTTCCAAGAGTATGACGCTTTTCCTCTGGGGAAAGGTTTAAATATCCATTTGAGGCTTTCTCTGCTTGTAAAAATACCTCTTTAACCTGTTCGAAAGTAACTTGCGGCCCTTTGCTAATTAAAGGCATACGAGCAAGCTGATTTTCCAATTCTACTCGCCTATCTGCAATGCCTCGCATTTTTTCGTCGTATAGTTCGCGTCTAAGCACTCTAGAGGCGAGTGCGTCAGTAAGTAGGGACTCAGACTCATTTAAGCCCATAAGCTCTTTTTGAAGCGTTTCGCGAGC
>JAYVXU010000038.1:0-39131 GCA_043784925.1 Candidatus Adlerbacteria bacterium | reverse complement strand
GAGAGTTGTTCAAAACACTATCAATATCCATACGAAAAAAGGGTATATGAGTAATGCTCTATTTTCGCATGGTTACTAATGTGGGGCAAGTCTATTGTACTTCCAGTTTTTCAAGGGCTGATCGGCTCTACGTGTCCCGCGCCCCCACCAGTCCGCAGCCTGGCGCACGAACGCGCTTGTCACATCCAACGAACCACCGGCCACAATCGGATACCTCGACTGGAGTTGCAGTTGCAGCTCCTGTTCGGCTTCGATCTGTTCGGCTATCCGATTGACAGACGCCTGCACGGCGAGGGCAGCCCGGAGGTTACCCTCCGCCATCCCGATTTTCTTACCATTCCGATTGAAAACCGGAATGGGTTTGATGATAGTGCCCAAAGCGATCATTTGCACTTTTTTTCTCCCTGGAATCACCCTGGCGTCACCATGACACCAATATTTGCGATCGCTCTTCCTGGCATAATATGGAGAGTGCTAAATATATTTGAGCTACTCAGTCGCATATTCTGCCGCAGGAAGAGGGATAGCAATGATCGCTCTCTTTCATTAAGAGAATGGCGTGAGTGAGTGGACATTGGCCTAAGTATAAAAATTATGCCTGCCGGACTCCCTCGCGCTATTCTCTCAACGACTCTCCTCTACAGATCGTCTTTTGTTTGTGATGAACATTTGCTCTACTAAATGTCATTACCGTATTGGTATAGATCTATTATATACTAGAGCTTGACATTTGTCAAGTAAATTGGCTAGTACAAACCTGCGATATCCAAAAAAGCCTTTATTGTAGGGGTTTTTGGCAAATGAAGCCTACTGATATAGAGTTATAGGTATGAAATCATTCGGTTTTGGAGAGATGAGTCCAAAAATGCCTAAAGCAAAACCAAAAGAATCAATTAGTGTTCCCTCTCAAGAAGCGATGCCTCCACACCCATTAACTCCAGACGCAGCAGAAAAGCCAGTTCAATTATCAGAGGATCAGGCGGAATCCTATATCGCTGAGCTTGTACAAAAACATACTTTTTTAGAGCAAATACATCTAAAAACCATCGAAGCCTTCGATTCACCATTTGATGCTTTGTCGTACATACACACAAAAATTGAAGAGCGTGAACGCCGTACATTTCGCTTTGCAATGACCGAAATACCAGGAGTAACTATGGAAAATGTTACGTACGAGGGTTTGCGAGCAAAATTGGAAAAAATAGTTTCTAACTCACAAGAAATTGGACGTGGTGGAGATGGGTACGTCGTTGTAGATACCAGTGAAATACCAGGGCTACCACCTGAAATTTGCTATAAATTTAATTTTGATAAACCTACCTTTGAGCGCGGGCGTAATATGCTTGAAGTAGAGATAAGTCTACAAGAAAAATTTTATACTGTAGCAAACGCACATGCTGAGTGCCCCATTGGTGTTCCTGCCCCCTTTTATACACTTGAAATAGGAGGAAAGAATCTGGGCGCTATGGAGAAACTTCCGGCCAAAAGCATCGATGATATCCTTCGCAGCAAAGGAACATTGCCACCTTGGTTTGAGGTGGATATTTTTTGTAACGAACTACGTCATATGCTTGACACTTTTCATGCGAGTGGTTTATACCACCGAGACATGCATTTAGGAAATATTATGATTTCACAAGCAAAAGAATTAGCTGAGGGTGAAAAAATGGGATTTATTATAGACTTTGGTCTTTCAACTGAAAAGCAACATGGCACAGAACCGTATAAGGACGAAGCCGCCGGCAAGACCTTTACATATTCGGATGATTATAGTATTATACCTGAAGTTCGCAGGATCTTACTAGAGAATCAGAAACGGAGCAAATTATGATTACCAAAACCATGATTGCTATCATCAAAGATAACCTCAAACAAAACGCATTAGGTGAAACGGAGATACGACGCATTGAAAGTCTTGGGGGAACACATATTTCATTTCTCCCCCCTGGTGAAGCTTCAACAAAAGATTTCAATTTTTTGTATACACTGACAATCGATCAAACCCCATACAACATATACGACAAATGAGATTTGGAAGCAAAGATCAGTAGCCAGGCTACTGATCTTTTTAATTTTATATAGATAAGCTATTTAATCACCCGGGCTACTGCTTCGGCAACACCTTTATCAAAAGGGCCGGGGATTATTTTGTCGGCTTTGGGGAATTTGACTAAGGCCGCTAAGGCTTGTGCTGCTTTGAGTTTCATCTCGTCCGTTATTTGAGTGACCTTATGGTCGAGCGCCCCGCGGAATATTCCTGGGAATGCAAGAGAATTATTTATTTGGTTAGGAAAATCGGAGCGCCCCGTCGCAATAACCGCGGCACCTCCTTTTTTTGCTTCTTCCGGCAGAATTTCAGGGGTTGGATTTGCTAGCGCAAACACAATGGGGCGCTCTGCCATGAGCCGCACATGTTCAGCCGTCATGAGCCCAGGGCCCGACACACCAATGACCGCGTCTGCATTTTTAAGCACCTCGCCAATCCCCCCTTCGACACCCATGGGGTTAGTTCTTGTTGCCAACTCTTGCTTGTGGATAGAGAGGTCGTCGCGTTTTTTATGAATGGCACCTTGGCTATCAAGTACGATAATGTCGCGAAGTCCTGCCTGCAGCAGGAGTTTGGCAACGGCAGTACCCGCCGCACCCGCACCCGCAACAACGACCCGCAAACCTTTCATATCTTTTTTGACAACCTTTGAAGCGTTGATGAGGGCCGCTAATACCACAATTGCCGTACCGTGTTGGTCGTCGTGCATGACCGGGATTTCGAGCATACTTTTGACCCTGTCCTCAATTTCAAAACAATTAGGCGCTGCAAAATCTTCGAGGTTAATCCCACCAAAAGCCGGGGCAATGCGAACAATCGTGTCTACTATATTGTCTATGTATTCTGCATTTGTTTTTGTTTTGGGCATATCAAGCACAATTGGGAAAGCGTCTACATCGGCAAAAACTTTAAAAAGTGCCGCCTTCCCTTCCATCACTGGGAGTGCTCCATAGGGGCCGATATTACCTAACCCAAGTACCGCTGAACCGTCGGAGATGACCGCGACCATTCTTTTTTTAATAGTGTACTCTTTGGCAAATTGTATTTGAGTCTCGTGTGCCAAAGGAGTTTTGGCCGTGCCTGCAATAAGCGTCGAAACTGCAGCAACACCGGGTGTATACACCAAAGAGAGATCGGTCCTATTTTTAATCGGTACTGCGGGCGAAACACGGATCTTCCCCCCTAACTTTTTGTGTAATTGCACTGCTTTCTTACTGTTGTCATTAGTTGCCATATAGGGTCAGTATATCAAAATAAATTTTGGTATGACTGTATCATCCAACTTGGACCAATTGACCAACTATTTCAGGCTTATTGACGGTCAAAAGGCGGCTTTTGGGAAGTTGAGTGAAGCTTAGCTTTAATCATAAGTAAGAAGAAGCTATGTATACTATGCTATTCTTTGCTCATGAGTTTAGAAGGGCCACGATCTCAAGAAGCACCTCGCAACATTTTTGTTTATCCCAATATTGAAACTGAGCAAGGCGAGATAGATAGAGTAGCCGCTATATTTAATGAAGAAGATCCTCGGGCGTTTTCCACTCAATTTATAGAGCGAGCCAAACAAGCGCGACTTCATACACTTACAGAAATTCTATGGGGTCAATTAGAAAATACCGACTCTTATGACATACCGTTGGGTGGTTGGGATATCGTTAAAGATCATGCGGTAGAAGGTAATGTTGATAATCCACGAGATTGGGAAACATTAAAAATGAAAATCGAAAATAAAGAAAGCCTTGATGCGCCAATCGTTTGCCAAAAAAACGGACAACTCCATTTAGTAAGTGGCAATACTCGTCTAATGGTCGCACGAGCACTTGGAAAATCTCCTCAAGTCTTACTCGTCAACATGGACTGAGTAGTTTACTCAAGAAAGTGTAAGTTGTTGAGAATAAGGTGAGAGAAGCTTAGCTTTGATCGATCTCGGGATTAGATAGCCAACTTTCGATATGATCTGTTATATCTTTTTGTGAGGTAAGATACGCAGGGAAAAGAAGTGGATTTGTTATTTGATGATGCTCAGAAGCATACTCTTGATAACTTGAGTAGGGGTATTTTATAACAAATTCTTTAAGATCTCTCAATGCAAGAGATTTCCTTGTTTTCCAATTCTTATTTTGCAACTTAGCGGGATTTAAATGTATATAGGAGAAAAGGTATTTTGCATGATTTTCACTACTCACATGTTCGGCTTTAAAAGTACCCCCGAATAACGAACCCGTACGATTATGTTTCTCATTAAAATGCTTTGTGTAGGCCGTCTCTACCCGATGCATAAACTTTGACACGCCTTTCTCTACAACTGGAGTAACAAATAAATGGAAATGGTTGGGCATAAGACAAAAAGCGCCTATCGCCACGAGAGGATTACTTTTAATTATATCAAACACCTCATCTGCCTTATGACTGCGAAAAAAGTTGGAAGGATATGCTGGGTCTGTTGTATTAAGCATGTATATATAAGCAAGAAAACGCTTATATTCTGCGGGATTTGTAAAAACTTTCCTCTTATCGACTCCTCGATTATAAAGATGATAATACTCTCCTTCCACCAAAGGTACTGTTCTCATTGCGGTATGTATACCATAGATACAATATATAGGAACTGAGCGAAGCTTAGCTTTGGGCTTTATAGCTTTGGGCTTTATAAGTTTTAGGCTCTTTATTTTGATATGATGAGCCGATGCAGCTCCAGGACCCCATTTCTAAGTATTTTCGCCTTATAGACGCACAGAAGACTGCGCTGGAGAAACTCGGCGTGCGGACAGTACGCGACTTACTCTTTCACTACCCTTTTCGGTTTGATGCTGGAGGTGAGTCTGCAACTGTTTCGGGCCTGACTCCCGGTATGGAGGCATCTATCGTTGGGACTCTGGAGAAAATGGAAACAAAAAAGTCTTGGAATCGGCGAGTGCCAATATCTGAGGGGTATTTGCGAGACTCCAGTGGTCGGATCAAACTCATGTGGTTTAACCAGCCGTACATTGCAAAAATGTGGCAAGATGGTGCCCTTGTGCAAGCGGTTGGAAAAATTGCAGGGAAAGATGCAAAAATATATCTGGCCAACCCCCAACTCCAAAGAGTCTCCGTCGCTGAAGCAGGGTTATTTAAGAATCCTCAGGAAAGTGGGGAGACTCCTTCATTATTTGCCGTCTACCCCGAGAGTAGAGGTATTACTTCACTTTGGTTTCGCCACGCCATCCAAAAAGTCCTCATACAAGAGGTAATAGACCAAGTCGAAGATCCCATTCCCCCCGAATTGCTCAAACGATACAATTTACCCACCCTTCGTACCGCGCTTGTGTGGATACATGCGCCCGAGCGGTTGAAGGAGGCCGAGGCGGCACGAAAGAGGTTTGCTTTTGAGGAGATATTTTTAATTCAACTCCAAAGACAGCAGGAAAGGTTACTGCAGTCACAGGAAAAAAGTTTTGCAATTGATGCGCCTCAAAAAGACGTTGATGTTTTCGTATCCACCTTCCCTTTTACCGCGACACCCGCGCAAACGAAAGCTATACGAGTCATACTCGAAGACATGCGCAGCGGGCGGCCTATGTCTCGATTGCTCGAAGGTGACGTGGGAAGTGGCAAAACAGCAGTTGCCGCAACTGCTACCTATGCTGCGGTGCACACAAGGCCACAAGGGCAAACGTTTGGGACCTTACAGGTGGCATACATGGCCCCAACCGAAATTTTAGCAAAGCAGCATTTTGAATCTTTCATTAAATACTTCGTCCCCTTTCCGGTCAATATTGGGCTCATTACCGGGAGCGGGTGTTACAAGTTCCCCTCTAAAGCCAAACGTGGACAAGCTACAAACATTTCGCGTGCCCAACTTTTGAAGTGGGTTGCCAACGGCGAAATCCCTATCCTTATTGGCACACACGCACTCATTGAAAAGTCGGTGCAATTTAAACATTTAGCTCTCGTTATTATCGACGAGCAGCATCGTTTTGGCACCAACCAACGTCGTAAACTTGCCCATAAGGAAGAAAAGCTTCCTCACTTACTTTCCATGACAGCAACCCCTATACCCCGGACACTTGCGCTCACCGTCTATGGAGACTTGGACTTAACATTGCTTGACCAAATGCCTCCAGGAAGGAAAAAAATTATTACAGAAATAGTAAAACCTGACGAGCGACCCAGAGCCTATGCAAGAATGCACGAAGAGCTTGCAGCAGGGAGACAAGCCTATGTAATTTGTCCACGCATAGACGAGCCCGACCCTGATAAAGCTTTTGCACTCATGGCAAAATCTGTGACGGCAGAGGCAAAGCGACTCAAAAAGGAAGTGTTTCAGTCTTATGAGATTGCGATCCTCCACAGCAAGATGACACCAAAGGAAAAAGAAGAGACGATGGCACGATTTTCGAGACACGAGATAGACATACTAGTCGCAACCTCAGTTATTGAAGTGGGGGTTAATGTCCCTAATGCGACACTGATATTTATCGAAGGGGCCGAGCGGTTCGGGTTGGCACAACTCCATCAGTTGCGCGGACGCGTCGTGCGAAGCAATCATCAAGCCTACTGCTTTGTCTGCCCCGAGAGCAAAGGCGAACATACAATGACAAGACTTAAAGCATTGGTGAATGCAAAAAATGGATTTGAATTGGCTGAAAAAGATTTGTTACAACGCGGGCCCGGAGAATTAGCAGGAAAAAAGCAGTGGGGTATCTCAGACATCGGCATGGACGCACTTAAAAATTTAAAACTTGTAGAGGCAGCCCGACATGAGGCCCTACTGCTTGTGACAGGAGACCCACAGTTAACACGGCATTCCCTACTGCAAGCAGCCGTAACAGAACGAGCAAAGTCGCTCCATTTCGAGTAGCGCGAAATTAGCATACAAGCTAATAACTTGTGTTACATAGCCCTTCATTTTGAGCGCCAAGTGAGCTATATTGAGCAACAAGGGCGCGTAGCTCAGCGGTAGAGCCGTCGTCTTATACACGACTGGTCGAAGGTTCGATCCCTTCCGCGCCCACTAAGTTTTTTATTGATTCCGCTTTGAAGATTAAAGGTTTTCTGATTCTCGTTGAATTGCTTCAACCCATTGATTGCCCACGGGCTGCCCAAACTCGGTAGAAAACGCTGTTTTAGGGTTCAACATATCTATGGCTTTTCGCAATTGCGAAGGCGCAAGATGCGCGTATCTCATTGTGGTCGTGATGTTTGAATGGCCCAGAAGTGTTTGCACCGCGTTGAGCGGTACACCCATTGTCGCTAGATGCGATGCGAAGGTGTGCCGTAAAGTATGCCAACCAATTTTGCGTAATCCCGCTTTTTTGCATACGGCATTTAAGTGATGTTCGAGATATTTACCTTTTAGTGGCTCAATGTTCGCATCTGTAAATACATATCCTGTACTCATCTTTCGCTCGAAGAGCAAGGTATACACATCTATATCAATCGGTATGTGCCGCTCGCGATTGCTCTTTGGCGATTCCAATTCTTTAGTGTAGTCGTTTCTTGAGTGCCGGACCGTGATGCTCCTGCGTTGCCAGTCAACTGAGGACCACTGCAGCCCCTTTAATTCGCCTTGGCGCATACCGGTCCGTAGAGCGGTTACTATCATTTCACGGATTATGCCGCTGGAATGAGACAGCAATAGTTCGCATTCATCCGGTGACAAATAGTCCGTCTTTGGAGGCGGACATTTAAGCCACGTAATTTTAGGTGGTATTTTTGTTAGCCCCAGCCATTCATAGGCTGTTTTCGTGCATTTATTCAGGACAAACAAACGGTTATTAATAGACTTTGGAGAAATACCCTTTTTGAGCATCAGTGCTTTGTACTGCTCAATATTTTGAGCCGTTATTTTTTCTACAGGCATATGACCAAAGAATGGGACAAGCGAAGCGTGAAGTATGTGCCTCTTATTTCTTTGTTCTGAAGGCTTGTTGTTTGTCTCTACATATTCTTCAAACCATTGCCATGCAAAGTCTTTAAACAGTCGTTCTTGCTGCGGTGCTTGCACCACTTTATGTATCTGTTCACCACGAGCCAGTTTTTGTCTGAGGTTTGCCTCATAGGCTTCAGCGCCTGCTTTAGAGTTCTCGGGGCTTCGTTTTCGGTAGCGGATGTAATCTGCTCTAAAGTCTACCCACCAGGAGTTTTTAATTTTTCGTACTGCCATATTCATTTTTATTGGTCGATCGATTCCACCCGTCTTTTTGCTATATAAGTCATAAGGTCCTTAACAACAAAACGCACACTGCCACCCATTTTAATAAAGGGTATTGCGCGTCTTTGCTGCAAGCGACGAATGCTAGTTACGGAAATCTTAAGAAGCTTTGCTGCTTCAGGAATAGTAAGTAGCTCTATCGAGGGATGAGCACCGATCAACTGGTTGTCAAAGGACAGTACAGGTTCACCTACTATTTTCGCATGTTTTTTGATGGGAATCATACTAGTTGTTCGCGCTCGCTCCTTTGTGTTTTTTGCTTGTATCTTGTGGGCCCACCCCGAGCGCATGCGCCAGTGCATATATTCCTTTCTCAAAACGCTCTTCCATTCGCAACAACTTTATATATTGTTTTGTCGGTTTCCCCGCATAATAAAGACGATTCACTTTTTCCCTTTGTACCTCAAGATCGGGTATGCTGACGAAACCAACATTGTATGGCGGCGCATTGCGACTGGCATACGTAAGGTTGTGGCAGTGTCGACATGCAAAGTAATCGCCTAGCAGATAAATGGTGCTAACCCTCCGGCCGCAGTATTTTCCGTTTTTATACCAGGGGCATGTAAGCCAATACCGCTTGCCCCCGTATCGACATGGAGACGTGGAAATAGGTATTTCGTAGTCAAATCGCTTCTGCTCTCCCGTAATATTGTCCGTTAGGGTGTAGTAAATGTGTAAAGTGCCTCCGTAATAGTTGGGTATGCTAACAGCAACTCCCACACTGCTTTTTATCTGAGCCAAACCAAGGGTCCATGTTATTTGCCCCGGTGTGCGCCCTAAGAAATACCCGTACTTTTTGAGTATAGCTATTGAGATTTTCTTGAGGCTGTCGGCCTCCGTTTTACCCTTTGTGTTGTGTCCTCCACGCATGTTTTTATTGCCGAAATTGTTTAGGACTGTCGGGACTATCTTTCCCAGATCCACGCTCTGCATCTCTCTTCGCACGTAGTCTTTGCGCTCGCACATCAGCAAAATATGAATTTTCCAAGCGTCTATACTTACGAAGAGTCATATTGTTTGCGTGTCTCTGTACGCTGTTATGTCCCCAAGATGCCCATCAGTAGCCAAGACGCCCTCTTTTTCTATAAGGGTATCTACGGCGTCTTGGACGCCTTGGTAACTTGGTAGAGCCCACCACCACCCACCCTTAAAACTTTCTCTATAAGTTTTTGCACCTAATTTAATTTTTGCTCTTCGTAATGCTTTATCTTTAACTCCAACTTGCCGTGCCTCCTTATGCACCTGTGCTGCGGGCACTGGTCCCTTATCGAGTATCTGCTCCAGGAAATCGACACCCCAATCAGTGTCTGTGCGTTCTTCGTTTGAGTCTGACTGTCCAAGCGCCTCATCAGCTGTAATTTCTATTGCTTCTTTTTCCCATAAAATTACCGGATGTCCGGTGCCAGTGGTTTCGACCGTGTATGCAAGACCTTTTGTGTCTTGCGCGAGGTTATTTTTTACTGGCATAAACAGTCTTCGTAGCTGGTTCTCTTTGTCTTTTGTTACGACATAAGCCGCTCGCGCAGCAGCAACAAACGCAATCGACCCCATAGATCGATATAAAGCACTCCCACCACTACTTTTGTTTAGGTGTTGGACTAATATCACAGCTACTTTATATCGTGCTGCTAACTCAGCAAGAGGTGCCAAAAGACCACGCACGTCCGTGTTGTTGTAGCTATCTGCGCCGTCTAAGTAAGCAGAAATTGGGTCTATTACCACCAGCCTGCAACCGGGGAGTGACTTCAGTAACTCCTCAAGCGCAAGCATGTCTTGTTTAAGAGAAAACATTCTCTGTGTTGGCTTACCGGCGTCATCCTTTTCTGTTATTGCTTGTAAAATATATACACGCTTACAATCTGCCCCCGCCTCTTCAAGACGTGGCTTAATTGTGTCAGAGGGGTCATCCTCAGCTGATAGCAATATGACGTCCCCTGTCTCAGATTCGGACTCTGCAAGTGGTAAAACGCCACCTACTGAAATAATTGCAGCAAAGGTATTGGTGATAAGACTTTTGCCAAGGCCAGGGTCTCCAGCAATGAGTGTGAGTTTGCCCATAGCTATTCGTCCAGGCCAAAGCCAGTTAATTGGTTCGGATTTTACGTCAGATGCTCGGATGGTTAGAGCTTGGCCAGGTGTTTTTTTAGTATGGTTAGTGTCTGGAGCGTTTTTCTTTAGCTTTAGTATTCCTACAATCGTGTTGTCCAACTCTACTTTTCGAGTAGAAAAGGGTTCAGGGGACCTAACTATGCACCTGTCCCATCCATACAACGCCAGACGTGCAATTTCAACACCCTCGGGGGTTGTAGCGTCTTTGAGAGCAAGTCCTGCAACTTGTGCCATCGCCATATGCCGCATCCCCTCACCGACCTTTACGCCATTCAGAAGGACGTCTTTTGCAGGTATCTTAGCTCCGGCAATAGATTCATTCGAATGTTTCGGTACAGTCGCATCTAACTCGTCGAGTGTGCACTTTGCTTCCGGCTTGTATGACTGCACATATATTTCAAACGGATGTGCCGGATCCTTTAAATGCATCGTATACGGCACACGTAACACTCTAGTGGGGTCCACTGCAGCTTTATCGCCCTTGTAGAAATGCACCACTCTCCTTTGCACTTCTCTCCACTTTGCAACATTTTGGGGTGTCGGATTCAGAGGATGCAGGTAAAGCCATATAAGATGTGCACCCTTTTGGGTGCGGTTTATTATCGTTGGCGCAGGTATACCTGCGTCGACGCCTGCCATAATCGCATCTTGTATATGTTTGCTTTTTTCTTCTTGCGATAGACTAGGGTCAACATCGAAGTCAGTGTAACTTGCGTTCAACAACAAGAGGCGCGACTCGTCAGCTTTACCTGTAGATGGGAAGCCGTTAACCGTGAAAAAGATACCGTATCCTTTTTGATTCAATGATAAATCGAGTATGTTGCCTCCTTGCACAGTGTGCTTGTTTACGTCATGTATGTAGCGGAATCGAATGTTTGGAAACAAGGCAATAAACTCTTCTTGGGTGATAGGTTTCATTAATATTTGCAATAACTTTAGGTTAATAATAGACGTCATCTGTTGTCCGGCTTATCTTTATTTTTCGACAATCCTAGATAAAAAACACCCGCGTTTCTGGAGACTGATCTGCGCCAAGCAAACAATCTCCAGAAATGCGAGTATTTGTTGGCGCAAATTTTCAGACTAAAAAACCGTGGTGCTCTCGCCACAGTTTAAAAATATTTATATGAAAACCTTAAACAGATAAACCTAGGGCTTATTTGTTTGAATGCGTAGCTTTGTCGATTCTTTTATCCCAAACTTTTTCCTAAAATCTGCCTCAGCTTTAATAATTGCACCATAGTCCATGTCTTGATCAAAATAAAGTTTTATATGACCTGCAATTTGCTGTACGCTCCAACCAGTCTTTGCAAGCATATGAATCACTCTGTTACGTTCGTTTGAGCGCGATGGTTTGCGTCGCTTAATTTTTATGTTTGTGCCGCCAACAAACTTATTTATTTCAGTCCAACATTTTGAAATATCTTCCAAGGTAGTCTCTGGAAATATGCGTACATAAAAAGCAGGGTTGCCTGTGACAAGGTCCCCCTCTTTCCCTGTTCTTTTTTCCATAAAAAAGGTACTTGTATAAGGTGCATAAAAATCAATAAAAATATAATCATTAATAAATGATGTCCATTCTTCACCCAATTGATACTTTTTTTGAAGTTTTCTCAAGCTAGAAATAAATGTTTTACTCTTTAATAACCTTACTTGCATGGTTGATATTTTATTTGAATCGACAAGGTGTATTTCGATACCAGGATCAATTTTCCACTTATTCCTCAGGTTGGATATATCAGTGTAAAAAAGTGGATTTATGTCTGTAAATTCCTTTATAAAATCGATCCCGATATTGTTTAGAGAGTAAAGTGGTTTTATTTGGCGCATATTTATATTGTAGTTAGTAGCGGTTTATTATGAACGACTTGAGTCTACAGGTATACTGTATGAAGACAACTGAATAGGAGCAAAAGTAGCCTAAACCATTTAATAATAAATATTATGAAAAACTATAGCAAAGCATTGCTTCCAGTTATTTTTTTAACAGTACTTCTTTTCCCGAATTCATCTTTTGCAGTATCCGGAGCGTGTTCCAACCATGGAGGAGTTAATTGTTCTGTTGGGGCTGGGGCCCTTGGCAACGCAATGTGTAGTGACGGCTTTCAAAGTTCGACAAGTTATTATTCAGCTGATGAATGTAGTAATGTGTCCTATTGTTTTCAGCCTGTTACTACTGATTGCGACGCTAACATGTTGGGCGGCATCACAATACAACAAAATATGTCTGGAATGGGCAACACAATTATGGGACAAGGAGCAATACAAGGATGCAAAGATGCACATATTCAATATCAGGCGCAATTAGCTACATATAATTCATGTATAAGCACTAAGTCATCGCAAAGCGGAGCGTTGGGAAATACTACAAATACTCTTCAAGAGTGGATTACCAATATTCAAGCCTGTAATAAAATTTCTCATTCATTCTTTGATGATAGTACTAACCCAAGTGGTCAATGTACTTGTAATAAGGGTTACCAATTTAATTCCCAAAAAGAATGTGTGTTAATAGCTCCCACTTCTGTACAGCAAGATTCTGCAACGAACTGGTGTACCGACCAACACGGCTCACATGCTGTGATATCGCAATACAATCAAAAAGATTACTGTGGCTGTGCTGATGGATATACGACTGACGCAAGGGCTCAGTGTGTTTTAATGGGGCCCAGCTATTGCGCAGATACATATGGAATAAATTCACACGCACAAGGCGCAGGGTGTGTTTGTAATGATGGGTATAAAGGTGGTGAAAATAAACAATGTATTCTTTCAGCTCAAACGTCGACCTCATCTCAAAGTATAGCTTCAACATCAATTAATGAAAAAGTTGTTTCTAATTCAAATTTAAATACAACACCCTATTCTCGAACACTCAGATATAAGATGACGGGCAATGATGTTAAAATCCTTCAACAGTCATTCATCAAGCTTGGATATTTGTCTTCAAGCAGTCAGGCAACAATCCTCTTTGGTAAACTTACTAGAAATGCTGTAATTAAATTCCAAATTGATAACGAAATAACTCCTGCTCAAGGGGTATTCGGTCCACTTACTCAGAAAATGATTCTTCAAAAACTACAAACAAATTAAAGTTAGTCAGTGTATGTAATTTTATATGATAACTATTTTAACTGGTCTCGTTCTCGACTTAGTTCTATTCGTTTCTTATACCATTGCCCCAGCAGCCGACGCACGAGGAAGGGCCGGGGGCTTCCGTATTGACGGCTACACTAGCCACGGCAAAGGAAGTCACTATGTAGGAGGGTACGTAAGGTCTGGTCCCGCACTTAAACGTCGCTAATACGAATTAAATTCGATGAAAAAAATTATTCAATTTACACGCCTTTATTGGAGGGAAATTATCATAGTTATGATGTTTCTTTATTTAAATGCTGGAATTAACGACGCAAAACAATTTGCTGAGAAAGCATCCTACTCTTCAAATGATGCGATTGATGCAGCAAAAGCAGCACAAACTGCATCAGAAGATGCTCAGAGCGCTGCCGAGGCCGCAAAGACTTCGGCAGAAGATGCTGCTTCTCAGTGTGTACAGTGAACCTAACAAAAAACTATGGGTTGGCTCAATAAAAATAAATGGTGGGCAATAATCGGCGGGGCAGTCCTTTTTGCTGGGATTGTCAGTGCGTCGCCGTCATCAGCGCCTAGCGCCTCTGTACAGCCGGCCGCGGTCATACTATCACAGCAGCAGACGCTACCGACCGCATCCCAAGCCCCACAGGTGGCTAGCCAGCCAGACCAAGGGCAATACAATCAACCGTTGCAGCCAGCCGTTCCGACTCTCTCAAACGATAGCTACTATACAAATTCTTCCGGTAACACGGTCCATTCTCCTACCCATACAACTACTGGGGACGTACCGCCCGGGGCAACTGCGCAATGTAGAGATGGTACTTACAGCTTCAGCCAGCACCACAGAGGCACCTGCTCACATCATGACGGAGTAAGCCATTGGTTTTAGAAATACAACTACCCACACTTACCTTGACACATAGACTCATCCCTTAGCGATATGATTTGCAACGAACGAATATCCCCAGTAAGGTATACCGACGTCGCGACAACATGCGATAATAGAAAAGAACTAACTGTTAGGTTAGTTCTAGTCCAAAAAATGTACTAAGCGATTTGCTTAGAAGGAAGCACCTCGGCGGAGGTGTTTTTCTTTTCCTTTGGTCGAAAGCCTGCGAAGAACTTCAACCACTTACCGGTTTTGCTGTGAATCGGCTTGCCCTTACGGACAACAAAATTACACAATCGAAACCCGTCGGCGGTAGTGAAGCAACGCTGCACTTCTCCCGTTATTGAGCTGGTCATAGTTTTACCTATCTTTCGGCAGCTTCTGACAAGCTACGTATCGACCACCACGGCTCCGCTGTTAACCCTGCCGACCTGCACACAAAATTGGTGCAGGATTAGAAGGGCAAACAAAAAGCCCATTCGGTGAACTGACAATCTTCCGATTATCAGTTGCCGGATGGGTTCTTTAAAACTTGCGCTGCGACTAATAATTGATTGACCTCAGTTCACCGTCCTCGTCGTTTCCTCAGAGGAATATCTATTATCCCATATACCGTAGAGCTTGCAAGTGCTACGTACGCACATTCTACCAACATCGAGTCCGATTTCCCCAAACTTATGCAATATTTTTTCTTCGCAGGTTCATTTTTTGTCGCGCTCATTGTTGGAGGCTTTTTTTGTTTATGTACTCGCTCCAATTTGGGTATTGGGGTACCCCCCGTATCGACACGGCTCAAAGACGATAAGAGCAATATTTTCTGCAACGTCTACACAGAAGTAGTCACTATCGCCCCAAGCTCCTGCATACTAAGGGCGATCCATTCCTGTTGCTTTGAGAGTTCGGAAAGCTACCCTAATAGGTCACATAACACAAAGCCACCGCTTGTCGGTGTTTAAGAGCACAACTTTTACCGCTTTTCCTGTACTGCTCTTTGCTACTAATGCCGGGAGCGGTTGCCCAAAAAGTGATAAAAGCTGGTTGTGTTTGGTTGCACATTAGTACGATTGGTCATTTTTCTTTTTCCTTGTTTTCCTTAGGCTTTTCAATTAGTTATTGCTATTGAAGAGTCTTTCCGTATCCTTTGTTCATTTGCATAATGAGGTAATAATCTTAAAAAATAATGGACCTGAGATTTTATTACCTAAGAAAGGGTAAGATACGGTAATGAGGAAAAATCACTTATTTTATCTGCTGATATTTGTTTTACTATAGTTTTTCATTTTTGCGTATCTTCATTCATCGGCCCACCCAACTATTCCTCAAACCACATCTACAACTAACGGTAATAAATCTGGATCCGCCACTTTATATCCAAATCCAACACTAACGCTGGGGGCGGTCTTAACTACTGATGCTACTACCGTTTGTGTATAGGGTTATTCAAAATCAGTGCGAAATGTTCCTGTAGAAGAAAAGAGGCAGGTGTATGCAGAGTACGGTATACAATACCCACAACCGCAAGGCAGTTATGAAGTTGATCACTTCATTTCTTTAGAGCTTGGAGGATCAAATGATCTTACAAATCTCTGGCCTGAACCATCTGATCCCAAGCCCGGTTTCCATGAGAAGGACGCAGTTGAAAATTATTTACATGTACAAGTTTGCAATGGGCAAATCACTCTCCAAGTGGCACAACAAGAAATATCTACTGATTGGTATGCTGTGTATCTGAAAATAGGGCATTAGTATATAGATGCTTTAATAAAATAGATTATTAAGGAGTGTGCTTTAAAGATTGAGAATCGATCGTTTACTAATCTTATATACTTAGCTAAATCTGGTAGATTAATAGATAATAAAATAAGACCGAGCGTTTGCTCGGCCTTTTTAACTAATCATGTTTCTTGTAAGAAGGATCATTTTTAGATAACCACTGTTCGGCCAAATCGTCTGCAGATTTCTTAATCATTTTTTTACTAACACCGCCTGTCCGACGAGGTGACTTTTTTATTGCTGATGTCCGATGTACTAAATCTACAGGACCTTCGTTCAACCTATACTGATCTTGCCCATAAACAGAAGAAGTGAGGCCTTGATTTTCATCAAACATTCCCTCATACGGCCAACCTTTAGCAATAATACCAAAGTGTCCATTTTTCATAGTTTCGTCAATGTCGGGTCGGTATAGAGTCTTTTTCTTTGATTTAACCATAACATACTCCGATGTATTACTTCAACCCACATTGTAACGAATGTACACATATTGTCAAATTGACAAATTTGTATTAAAGCATAGATTGATTGATATGAATATAACCAACATAAACCTCAAACAAATAGTAATTCCTCTTGAAAATGACGAGATTCAAGAAGGACTTTTACTTTTACCTGATTCGGGTGCTCAAAATAATAAAACACTCATTGTTTTTATTCATGGACACAACATGTGGGGTGGTTGGGAATTGCTTGCACCAGCACAAAGAATGTTAAAACAAGGTTTCGCCGTACTCCTTCCGTCACAAATAGGGTTTGGTATGTCTACAGGAAAAAAAGACTATTGCGGTCCAAAAACTGTATCTGCAATTGCTACACTAACCCAATCAGTAGTCAATGCATATCCAAATGAAATTAATCAGGATAAGGTGTTCGTGTGGGGAGCTTCAAGAGGTGCAACAGTAGCGTCTGCTCTAGTTGTTGATTTTCCCAAAATGTTCGCAGCTGGGGTGTTTTTATCTGGTACTTTCGATATGGAGAAAAATGCATTATGGTCTGATAAAGACCCAGAGATTGTTGCAAATATTATTGAAGAAACTGGCGGCACGACAGAGGCCTACATACAAAGAAGTTCTATTCATAGAATGAGTGCACTTCAATGTCCCGTACTTATACTACACGGTGGAAACGACACAGTGGTTTCCGTCGAACAAGCAATTGGGTTAGACGAAACACTTACTAAGCTCGATAAGTCTCACGAATTAATAATTATTAAAGGGGGTGGACATAATATAGGTAATCCAGGAATATCTAGAGAATATATATTTCCGTTTTTAAAAAAAATACTGTAGGAATTTGATTATTAAAAAAACGAGGCAAAATCTACGCCTCGCTCGTTTTCCAATACTTGTAATTGAATTACATGCAAGGAGAACATCCGCATGAATCGCAAGGACTGGAGACGTCATAACCTTCCACGTTGCTTAGAATCGTTTCTGGAGTCTTGATCTCGCCGGTGCTGGAAAGGTAATTCCAGTTCGGTGACAGACTTTCAACCCCGAACAACTGAGCAGCGACTTGCAAAGTGCGTCGTGGACGACTTTTGTCCACAGGCTCACCCGGCATATTGGGTAAGTGATCAATGATCCTCCCAAAAAGTTGATTGCAGAAGTTCCGGTAATCTCTTGTAAACATCAGGAACTCATGCCATCCTTTGTCGATTTCGACAGAAGGACCATATGATCCGTCGGCATTTGTGCCGCAAATAAAGAGGAAAAGCTTTGTATCCTCGAAGAGAGCCTCTGCCGCTGCTTTGGACATGTTGTGATTTTCCATGAGTCTCATCACAGCACGTGGGTGCTTGTAGGCAATGATTCCTCCGAGGAGATCATGTCGAGACTGGAGGCCACGCTTGGCTACAGGCGAAGGTTTTCCCATGTACATTTTTCCATTCCTTTTTGAAAGAGCAGGTTTACTCCCAACACCTGGGGAGATTACACAAACTTATACTAACCGATATCTTTGTCAAGTAAGCAACCCTTGACAATTTGTAACCAATAATTTATCGTACCTTACACGCATAAAGCGTAGTGTCTCGTTCTTTCACACGGAGTTGCAACATGCACGTCATGATCATAGGCAAGTACCCCCCAATCCAGGGAGGAGTTAGCTCAGAAACATACTGGATGGCCCAGAATTTGATTGAATTAGGCCATAAGGTTACTGTCCTAACCAACGCGGATGAGGTTGAGGATGAGGCAAAACTTGTACTCACCCCAGAGGATCAAGAGTTACTCACGGGTTATTGGAGGAAAGATAGTATTGCTGTTCAAAGCACGGTTAAAGACCGTAAACATCTATATATACCTAAAGACAACCCGACCGTTAGTAAATTGATGACGCTTGGCTTGGAAATGATAGCCCGAGATAAACCTGATGTAATCTGGAGTTATTATCTGGAGCCGTACGGTGTGACTGCATTATTTCTCTCTATGTTGACCGGTATTCCCTATACAGTCAGACATGCAGGAAGTGATATTGGTCGTCTTATGGCAACGGATCAATTAAGAGGTATGTATATAGAAGTCTTCCGTCGTGCCAAAAAAGTTTATTCCACCCAACGGCATTCCGAAAATCTCACCGCTCTGGGTGTTGCTGCTGAAAACATTGAGTTCCCAGCAGCATCACGCACTCCAGGAAGTGTCTTCTTTCCGACGTTCGTGGACGAGCCACATCAACACACTGACAAGGTTATCTTTGGTGTATACGGGAAAGTCAACGAAGCTAAGGGATCTCCACAACTTCTGCAAGCGCTTGCCTTGTTGAAGAGGCAAAATGTCTCTCTACATGTTAAAGCCTTGTGGGGTGGTCGGCATCTTCCGTCTGTTTTGGATCTACGAGACAAACTGGGTCTGACGGACACAGAGATTGAGGTTCGACCATTTGTACCGCACTGGCGTATTCCCGAGTTTATTCGAAGCTGTCACTGCATACTTTTCCTTGAGAACAATTTCAGTATTACTTTCCATGGTCCAGGAATACCGATCGAAGTTCTGAGTTGTGGTAGATATTTGGTTACAACTGAGGAAGTTGCAGTCAAGGCAAGAAATGTGAACTTGCTTAACGAGCACAACTCACTTATATTGCCAGCTGCATCAATACAACCAGAACCTCTGGCTGAAATTTTAAAGAGAATAGTGGAAACACAACCTTTCTGGGAAATGCACCATAGGGAATCAGCAGTCGACGCTTCAGCGTTTTCACGAAAGTCTCGCGAAAAAATAAGAGAGCAATTTGAACGCCTAAAAGAAAGTCTTTAAACTTTTAACCGCACCATAAATAAAGGTGCGGGCTTTTTTTAATTAAAATAGGTTTAATCTCATTAGTATAGGTCGCCAGGCCCTCATCTTTGAAAACACAAAGCCACCGCTTGTCGGTGTTTAAGAGCACAACTTTTACCGCTTTTCCTGTACTGCCCTTTGTTAATAATGTTGTGAGCGGTTGCCCACGGGTTGCCCAAAAAGTGATAGAAGTTGGTTGTGATTGGTTACTATTGAGTACGATTGGTCATTTTACTTTTTTCAATATCCTCTTGTTTAACAAGGCTAATTTGTGATTACATGAGTCCTGGGACCGTGTGTTGGAAAATATCGTTAAACTGCAAGAGGAAGGTTCGATCCCTTCCGCGCCCACTAAAACGCAGTTTTTGTAGTGCGCGAGCACAGTGCCGACGCACTGTACGAGGAGGGATCGAAAAGGTTGAGTACATGGCGCGCAGGCAAAGCCTAAGCCCGATACGAAACCTATACCGTTCATGTAAGGAAAGATCCCTTCCGCGACCACATATTAAAGAATGTATTTTTATGCTACTGTGCAGTATAGACTGAACCTTGAGGAGAAGCAGAATGTTAGAACAAGTCGGGACTATCCAAGGAGCCGTTACACTCGAGCCACATCTGAAAGAACTTGCGCTTGGCCTCTCGGCCTATAACAACGCACAAGGTTTTGAAGACTGGCACTTCCATGCCGACCGCTTTAACGTTGGAGACCGTAGCAAACGGTACTTCGACTCAGAAGGTGGTCACAAAGGTGATGCAAATGCTACGCTCGTCGCAAAGCAAGACCACATCGGCGTGCTCCACCGCGGCCCGGCGTTTACTTCCGAAGCGTTATTCCAACGCCTGTGTACGGTAGCCGAATGGAAGATCGCTGCTCGTGAAAAGCGTGCAAACTTTATCGTTGACTGTACGCCCGACATTGATGGTCGCGCGTTTAACGCAGCGCTTCGTGTGCGCGATAAATACCGCGAACAGATCGATATTCATGTCGGACTCTATCCACTCTTTGGAATCAAAGAGTGGAACTCAGACCGCTGGGACCATCTCACCGAACTTGCCCCACGAGCGCAGTTTATTATTGGCCTACCCGAGCGAGATGCTCGTGGCGACCACCCAATAGGCTACGAAGGTCATTTAGGACTTTTGTACGACCTCGCAGTCGAACACCAACTGCCGCTCCAAGTGCACGTCGACCAAACAAACACTCCAGGCGAAGGAGGTACGAAGAGGTTAATCCAATCTGTTCGAATACTTTCGGCTCGAGTCGCGCCAGATCGTCGGCCCGTTGTATCAGCAGTGCATGTACTGATTGACTGCGAAGAAGACGAAGAACGTGTGAAGATCTTGAGCGATATGAAGTCGCTCAACATGGAAATAATATCGTGTCCACACGCAGCAGCGTCTATGAGACAGATGCGCAATCATCGCGCTCCGACACACAGCTCTATTGCACCGATTCGGGAAGCCCTGCTTCTTAAGATCCCCGTCAGAATAGGTATCGACAACAGAGGCGACAATTTGATGCCGCTGCCTACAATACCCCTTCTCTTATCAGAGTTGGATACTCTAGGGTCGCTCATTCGCTTCTATGACGAAAAGATGTCTCCCGAGGACAATATTCTTTGGAAGATGTGCCGCGGCGAACAATTGACTTCGGAGGACCATGGTCGTATCGCGAAAAGTCTCGTTGCAGACTATGACACCTTTAACCTTCCGAACCCTTGGAAGCGCTGGATGAGTTGAGTAATTTTATAATCGTACCTTACTAGGTGCGGTTTTTCTTTTGCAATACAATGCACCTTCAAGTAGGCTGCTTTCAGTCGCACATAAAATGAGGTAGACATGTACAAACACATCTTCGCCCCTATTCTTCGCGCTCTGTCACAAGATGACCCGGAGAAAGCCCATGAGTTAGCGCGGCGTGCTATCATGCTTCTACAAAAAGACGCTTCAATCCTTTATTTAATTGCCTGGTGGTGCGAAGCAAAGAAATATAACAAACCGTTCACCGTGTGGAACATCACCTTTCCTAATCGGGTTGGTATTGCCGCAGGTCTTGATAAAAACGCAGAGATGCTACCTTTTCTCCAAGTTTTGGGGGTGGGCCATATAGAGTTTGGGACAGTACTCCCCCGCGCTCAAACCGGTAACCCGCGGCCTCGCATCGCACGATTCGTAGACGAAGAGGCTGTTATCAATCGCCTAGGCTTTAACAGCCCTGGTGTTGGAGCTGTTGTGCACAACCTCACCGCAGTTACTAAGCACATCAACATTCCACTTTTCGGTTCAGTCGGGATTATGAAGGATACTCCTCTGATGAACGCTGCAAAAGACTACGTCGAGTCTATGAAGCGGTTGTGGAGGTATGTGCAAGTTATTGTCTTCAATATTAGTTCTCCCAACACTCCGGGGCTACGCGACTTGCAAGGAGGTCGGTATATCGAGGAGTTTGTAAAAGCACTAGTACTTGGAGCAAAAGTTTGCGCACAAGAGTTTAATACTCCCCCCAAACCCCTACTTGTTAAAATATCGCCCGACCTGACTTCGCCCGAGCTCGACGAAGTGCTTGAAGCGTGCGAACGAGCGGGCATTGATGGGCTTATTATTGGCAACACGACTCTGAGCCGAAACCTTCAAGACAAGGAGTCTGGTGGTGCTAAAAAATTTGCGGCAGAAGTTGGTGGTATGAGTGGGCATCCACTATTTTTCCTATCAGCGAAGGTTTTGGGTGAAGCACGACCAAAAACAAAAATGCCTATCGTGTTTACGGGAGGCCTGGACAGCACTGAACGAGGGAAACAGGTACGGGACCTGGGCGCAGACTTAGTGCAAACTCATACACCGCTATATTTTCGTGGGCCCAAAGTGATACGGGACCTCAAAAGGGCGTTCTAACGGAATCACTCTCCTCCCGATAGAACTCTTGAGTTCATTATAAACCCGCCCTACCATAGTAGTGGCGGTTTTTTATTTACCCATTGCTTACAAACTTAGCCACTGATAGAGTTTTTATAGATGGACAAAAGGAATATCTGTAATGCGACTCGCACATCACCCAGACGCAGATATGGCGCGTACACTTCTCTACAGTTACGGAATTGGATACCATCCACTCATGCGTTGGTTATTTCTGAGTCGTAAAGCGCTTGGAAACGAAATGTTATGTGAAAAATATGTTACTTGCCCAACTCCTTCACTTGCAGTTGAGCTTTTACGCCATCCGTACGAAGAAAGATTTATTGGAGCACGCTACGCTACACCTGTGGAAGTGGCAGTTAATTTGGGATATATAATACCCGAAAAATGCCACCCCATATTTTTTGCAAACGTTGCCGATACCTGGCTTGAGAATGTTGAGATAAAAAATCTCTCCGCCAAGGATCAATCTGAAGCATGCAATGCTCACAGAATTGCCAGGACTTTTGCCGAAGATCAAGATTTTATTCCAGCGCGTGTTATGCAGTACATACGCATAGCGGAACACGAACAGCGTGAAAGAAGGAGAATGCAACTCAATTAACCCAAACCGCCACATTCTCTTGAGAAGGTGGCGGTTTTTTTCTTTTATGTACAGGGTTTTAAGATTAGAAGTCGACTCGAACTGGCTTTTCTTCAATCTCTTGTTTCTTTTTTGGTTGGACACCGTGGACTATGAGAATTTGTTCAAACTCTTCACGCTCGAGGGTTTCAATCTCGATCAGCCGCTCTGCGATAGCGTCAAGTAATTTGCGGTGCACTGTGATGATGTGTTCGGCTTTTGCATACGCATTGTCGATTATCTTCTTTACTTCTGCATCGATTTCGCTCGAAATTTTTTCAGAATACCCACCGTCTACCCCGTTGCCAAACATAGTACGGCCACTGTCTCCAACCAGTGCAATGGTACCCATTTTGTCTGACATTCCGTAGCGGGTCACCATGTCTCGCGCCAGCGCCGTTAGTACTTGAATATCGTTTGAAGGGCCCGTGGTCACGTCTCCAAACACTTCCTTTTCGGCAACATAACCTCCTAGCGACATAGCAATATCGTCGAGGAATTCGCGCTTACTTTGCATACGCTTATCTTCGAATGGCAGTTTGAGCGTATAGCCTGCTGCACGACCACGACTAATGATTGAAATTTTATGTACCGGGTCTGAGTATGGAAGGAGCGAAGCGACAATAGCGTGGCCTGCTTCGTGGTAGGCAGTTATCTCCTTTTCTTTCATATTCATGACGTTTGTTTTTCGCTCTGGCCCAAGCATAACTTTTTCAATGGAGCGAATGAGGTCGTACTGGGCTACCGTCTTACGGTTTTCACGAGCAGCCAAAATAGCTGCTTCGTTCATGAGGTTGGCCAAGTCTGCACCCGAAAACCCAGGAGTGCGCTCTGCAATGACCGAGAGGTTAACATCTTCGGCCAAGGGTTTTTTGCGAGAATGAATCTGCAATATATCAAGGCGGTCCCCACGGTCAGGAAGATCTATAACGACACGTCGGTCAAAGCGGCCGGGGCGAACTAGGGCTGGGTCAAGCACGTCTGGGCGGTTTGTTGCCGCCATCACTATCACTTTTTCGTTTGGCTCGAATCCGTCCATCTCAACCAAAATTTGATTGAGGGTTTGCTCACGTTCGTCATTTCCACCGCCAACACCGGTGCCGCGCACGCGACCAACCGCGTCAATTTCATCTAAAAAGATAATGGCAGGAGCTGTACGCTTGGCCGTCAAAAAGAGGTCGCGCACGCGAGACGCGCCGACACCAACAAACATCTCTACAAACTCAGAACCGGAGATAGAGAAAAAAGGCACGCCCGCCTCCCCCGCTACTGCGCGTGCAAGCATGGTTTTTCCAGTACCTGGAGCACCCATAAGAAGAATACCTTTTGGGATGCGGGCCCCAATGTCGAGGAATTTTTTTGGATTTTTAAGGAAGTCTACAATTTCGAGCAACTCTATTTTTGCTTCCTTTGCTCCCGCAACATCTTTAAAGGTTACTCGCGAACTTTTGTCATTTGGGTCAATAACTTTGGGCTTACTTTGTCCAAAAGAAAACGCCTGCATGCCGGCACCACGCACTTGCCGCGAGAGATACCACGCAAAGAATGCAATAAGGAGGAGAGGTGCTAAGAAGGGGGCTAAGGCACTCAACCAAAACTGCCACGAAGAGTCGCGTTTAATGTTGATAGACACTTTCGCGAGTGCCTCTTTTGTTACACCGAGATTATACAGGGTCTGAGACAACGCAGCGTCTGTCTCTTTTTTTGCTGCCTTTTCAGACTTGTCAGCATAGGTAATTGTTAAGTCGTCTCCGTTGACAAGAATACTAGAGACTTTCCCCTGCTGCACATCTTGCGCCAATACAGACACGGGAATGTCGATTGGTGTCTTTTGGTCATTCGCAAAATAACTATACCCGGTCGATAGCACCATCAGCACAAAAACAATTATTGCTAAATTTGTCCAAAAAGAATTACCCCACAGTGGTAGTTGTGGGCGCTTCTTCGGGGTATTACTCGTATTATTATTTTGTGTAGGTTCTTGCATATGCGCTTCATACTAGCATCTCTATAGTGACTCAGCAAAAGTGATGTTTGCATGATGAAAACCTACCTAACAGGTCGATGCAGACACTACTGCCCTCTCGAGGTATAGTAGAGTCGTGAACTTACTTGAGCATAAAAAGGTGCGCATGAACTACGAGATCCTCAAGGAGTTTGAGGCAGGTTTAGAATTGCTAGGCGTCGAAGTGAAGTCGCTTCGCGAGCGTCACGGCAAACTTGAAAGCTCGCATATAGTAGTGCGCCCTTCGGGCCGAGGCGGCCGTCACGAGGCTTTTATTGTGGGGATGCAGATCCCCCCCTATCAACCAAGCAACACGTCCGACTCGTACGAACCAGAGCGCACCCGCAGGCTCCTCTTAACGAAAAAGGAGTTGCTTGAATTAGCCGACGTTGAAGGTCAAAAAGGTTTGACAATAGTCCCAATTTCGGTGTATAATAAAGGAAGTAAATTGAAGCTTCGCTTTGGCACAGCGCGAGGACTTAAAAAATATGACAAGCGCGAAGTGCTCAAAGAAAGAGACACTAAACGCGAGATTGACCGAACTTTGAAACAGCGCTAGGACACCCCGACGAGGTTATTTTGCTCACACCCAAAGTAGGTTCTTCGGGAGTGCAAGGCCTAGACAATATACTCATCTTCCTTCATGCAAGAGAGAAGTGGAGATCTTCTTTAAAAACTCTAAACTCTAACTGGCAAATCATCTGCCTCGCCGTACTTTACGGCGAACGACTTCGCATTCGCATAACCTGCCACTGCCAAGTCGCACCTCCTATAGCGAGCCTGACGCTGTAGATCGGGTGTTATATTTCGGGCGTAGGTAGTTTGTAGGTGATTCGCGCAAACACTGAAATTCAAAATCTGCTGTGTACTTTGATTTTGTTCGCTTCCGACAAAGTACACTTAAGACAATAAAACGAACTACCTCTTGTAGATGTGCTGGAAGAACTATGTTGCACGAGGGTTCGATTCCCTCCACTTCCACATCCTGTGTTTCGTTGGCACAAATCTGCTCGAATAGCCCTACAAGTAAAGACTTTTGGGCGGTTTCAAAACCAAGTTCGGGGTGGAACGCCAACTTCTCCGCAAAGACTAGTCTCATGACTAGTCTTTTTGCGTTGATGTCCTCATTTTCCCAGATAACTAAAGGGTTTTTGAGGAATCCGACTACCACCTCAAGAGCGGTTTCAAAACTTACAGCCGACACACCCAAGGCCTTGAGCCTCTCCTGCAAAATCTCACTTTCGGTTTGGTATTTACCAATCTGTTGCTCATAGGCGCTCACGATTTTATCGTCCACCGCTTTAACTATTCTACCTAGGAGGACGTCAATCTGGCCCCGGGTCTCTGCTAGCTTCTTTTCTAGCCGTAACTGGTTATTCGCCAAATCTCCCACCCTCCGGCCCCACAGGTCCAACACGACCGCCTTGGCAAGCTGCACCGCGCTCTCTTTTGGAGAGGAAGTCCGTAGCAATGCCTTGAACTCTCTGTCGATAAAATCAGCATTGACGCTTTTATTGAAACGGACACACGTCGGCGTCTTGCACCGATAGTAACGAAACATTTTACTCCTACCCCTGCTCCAACTCGCCGTCATGGTTAACTCGCAAAAGGTGCAGAGCAAAAAACCGCGAAGCACAAACTCTAATCGGTCACTCTTGCGTACATGCACCCTGTACTTGCCGTCGAGCTTGGCTTGCACCTTCTCAAAAGTCTCGAGGCTAATGATGGCCTCGTGCTGGGCCTTGCGGCGCGTTACATCCCACTCCTTGCGCTCAACGTACCCCGCGTAGACCACGCGTCGGAGCATTCTCCTCGTCCCCTCTAGGTAAACGGGGCGCTTACTGTATCCTGCGTTACGTAAAAAGTTCATTACGTCGACCTGTGACATAAACCGGTCCGAAGCGAAACCCTCGAACGCCTCCTTAATGATTGAGGCCTGCGGTTCTACAGGCGTCAACAACTTTCCATGAATCGCATCTTTGACTTGTATGTAGCCGGGTGGAGGATAAAAAGGCCAGTACCCTTTCTCTAAGCGTGCCGTTTGTTTCTGTATGACCTGTCGTTTGTTTTGCTTCCTAAAAAGCTCGGCGTTGGCAGCCATGATTACCTCGGCAAACTCGCCCTCGGGTGTCCCGTCAAAATTGTAATTAAGGCAGAGGGGCGTGACGTCCCGCTGCGCGAACGCTGCCCGCAACTTTATGTGAGCAGTCACGTCTCGCGCGAGACGAGCAATGTCATCAAAAATAACAACATACTTTCTATGCGGTTTATTATCAATGTAAGTGAGCATCTCCATCATGGACGGCCGCTGTGTAAAGTCGCCACCGCCAGTGAAGCTGTCCCTAAAAACTTCTTCGACTTCGTAGCCGTTCGACTTTGCATACTCTCGGCAGCGGTGCTCTTGGCTGTCGAGTCCGTGTCCCTCGGTTTTTTGACGCTCCGAAGAAACTCTGCAATACACTAGCGCTCTTGTTGTAGGAGTGTCATTCATGGTTAGCATCAACAGTAAGGTTCATAAACAAACTGTCGAGAACGTTTTCCGAAAGCGTATAAAGCGCATCACGAAGTTGCTGCACTTGTGTGTCAGAAAGTTGCTCACCATCTTTGCCGAGGATTTCTCGGCACCTCTCGATTGAAATGGGATTCACCCCGCGAGTTTATTTGAGGGTCGCTTGAGAGTGGTCTAAGACGAATCTAAGACAGGTACAGGGGGTTAATCCTCGCTGATTGTCTGGTCGTGATAAAAAACTCGGGCATACCTACTGCGGTGAGTTTGAGTCTGATTTGATAGACCGCGTTGTAGTATGTTTTGTCACCGCCCGGCTTGTGAGCATCAATCCTCTCTGCGATTTCCGAGAAGAACCACTCTTGCGCTGTGTCTGCGGGGTCCTCAAAAATAACTCTCAACGCGTGGTACTGGTCTTTAAACTTACGGATTTTTATTTCAATTCCCTTAACATACAAGCGAGATTTAATGGGGTCGAATCGAAGCTCTGTGGAGTGCGGACTTTCCAAGTAGTTGTCTAGCTTTGACCTGTCGTCGACAATAATTTTAATTCCATCTTTCGTGCCTACATACCGACTCCCATCTTGGCGTGGTAAAAACTGCTCAAGGTAATACTCAAAGTCAGGTTTCAGCTCTGCCCGCAATCCATCGAGGGCTTTCTTGAGTGCATCAAAATCTTTTAGAAGGGCGTGTTTCCTCAACTCCTTTAAATCAAGAACAGCGGAGCCTGTCTGCGGAGACATGTTGAACTGCTGCCGGAGCATCTCAACGATTAACTTTTTCCTTTGTGTACCTGTATTTTCCACATCTCAATTTTATGCTTTCTCTACAAGAAAAGCTAAGAAACGCTAAGGAAGAATTGTTAAGCGCTGTACTGGAGTGCTAAACTTAAAGGGCACTCACAAAAGTGCAAAAATTGAATAAAAGGACCTAACCCGTAGCTCACGCTGCGGCATGGTCGACAAGTCCGAACAGACATAAAAATCCCGTCATGGGAGTGTCTGTTCGGCCGTACGGGGAAACCCGTACGCTCGGCGCAAGCCGGGGCCCCGTGGCGGGATTTTTGTGTACCTGCCCGGGTTAGTCGCTAACGACAAACCCCATGTCTCAACTTTTCATACCCCTATTTCTCCTCTCCGCGGTAGCGCTGATACTTGGTCTTGTAAAACCTTCGTGGCTACGGATGTCCTCGCGTAAAAGAGCCTCTGTGGTCTTTGGTGGAGTAACAATAATCTTTTTCATACTGGTAGCTATTACCGCGCCACCGCGGGCAGTCCCCGCACAAGCCTCGCCGTCTGTGGATGCAGTGGCTTCGAGTACGAAACCTTCTACCGCACAAACGCAACCACCCGCACCTGCCACAGACCCAGACGCCGCTGACCGTGCTCAATTGGAACAGCTTGTCTATGACGGCCTCCACGGTACCAACAATGGCGGGGAGTCGTACATCAAGAGCGTCAACATTAACCACGATACGAACTTCGACAACCCAACGAACACGGACGGCTCACCTCGCTATTCAGGATGGACTGTCGACATTGAAATCAACATTGACGGCTCGCGCACGGTCATGAACCGAGAGATTGCCGATTTGTACATTTCTCTCTACTCGCACCGCACCGACCTCATTATGGTCGGCATAAAGGCGTATGAGCCAGTCATCGACAAATACGGTAATCCTAGTGATGGACTGGTGTATAGCACGTTCCTGAAAGCAGCCGACGCCTACAAGGTTAACTGGTCGCTTGATACGACTGGGCTTGAGTTCAGCGTCCTGCCCAACCTGTGGGCGGTGAACTATGACAACGCTAAACTTTTGGACAAATAAAGAGGCCGTGGGGGCAAAAAAGCCACTCGAAACCCGTATTTTTCCAACAGTGATAATCCCTGTCCGTAGTAACGCGAAAAATTACCATTGTTCACCATTGGGCTAACAGGTATTTTTCCTAAAGCGTGGCTCTAAATAACAATAAATGCCCTGTTTCTGCCTCCGGGAAGCAATGGTGATTTCACCCCGACAGGGATTCCCTGTAGTACGCGTATTTTCCCTGTTAGTCCCTGTTGGGCCGGCAGCCTTTTAACCCAGCTTAGTCCGTAGTCGTCGCTCCTCCTCACCCTGCGGTATCAGCTCAAACTCAAAGCGGTCATTGAGCTTGGCGGTGGTGGTTTTGATGCGAACCTGCTCAATGTTGCCGCGCATGGCGTTCATGCGGTCGAACACGCTCTCCTTGTACTTGGTGTCGGCGCTGCCCGCGAGCTGCTCGCCCTTGCTCTCCACGACGTACACGAACTCGAGTTCACCCTTGTCGTTTTTGCGTGCAATCACGAAGTCCGGGCGGATTTTGTCGCGCTGCCAACCTTGGACGGCGTACCAGTCTTTTTGTGTCTTGTTTCGTGCCCACCAAATCACGTTTTTACTCTGGTCGATGATGCGGGCGACTTCTTGCTCCAACGAGTTCATCGAGGTGTACTCCACGTCGTCGTACAAACTCAACTGGTAGCTTGATTGAATGCTGTTAGCGACAAAGTCTCTCGGCGGCATTTCAAAGCCGGTAGCATCGTCGTCCGAGACAACGAGCACGAGCTTTTCTTGTTTTATTAACTTCTCAAAAATTGCTTGCTCTTGGGAGCGCTTGTGCTCGATGAGCCTTTTCTCAATCTCGCGAGCGACGTATCCGGCGTCGCGGTCCAGCACGCCTGCTTTGACTTGCTTTGCTAAGGTGCTGGCGACCGTCTCCGCTATTTCTCTTGCAATAAAAGCGTTATCAACCGTCTCTGAAACACGGCGCGTAAGGTACATCGCATCAAACTTGATGGTGACTGTGCTGTCGTTCCGTACCTCGACGGTGCCGCCCTCGAGGTCGACGATGTACTCGATTACCGTTTCTTTGTTTGTGCCGATAGTCGGGACCAGTTCCATTGCCCATGCTTTCAAATCGACGTCCCATGACACGTGCGGCTTAATGTCCACGTCGTAGGAAAACTTCCGGTGTTTGCGCGGCCCCTCTTTGATGAGCCAGACGGGGAGGAAAAGAGACGATGGGTATTTTTTGCGGATGTTGTTTTTAATCTTCACCACCTTGGTTGGATTGAGCACGGTGCCGCTGTGGTCGCGCACCTCAATGCCCGAGGCCACGTCTCCGAGCCCTTCGTCCTCAAAGCCGTCTTTTACCTTTTGCAGCACTTCCTGCGTGTGACCGCTCGCAAAAAAGACGTAGCTCTCGTCGAGCGCGGGCACGCCTGTTTTCTTTGCGTATGGTTGGCGGAGAATGCGGCCGACGAGCTGCGTCATCGAGTTGTTGTTTTGCGCGTTCGGGATGACACCGAGCAAGTATGCAAAGGAACAGTCCCAGCCCTCTTTGAGTGCTTCCTTGGTGATGATGTAGCGAACCTCGCTGTCTTTGGAGAGAAGTTTCTGTGCCTTGATTTCATCCAGCGAGCTCGACTTCACTGCAATCCAGTGTTTCGGCACACCCGCGTCGATGAGAAGCTCGCGTGCGTCCTCGCTGTGCACGAATCCTTGCCCTCGCTGGTCTTTGCCGGTGCGCTCGACTTGGATGAGTGCAATCGGGCGAATGTAGACGCCCTCATTTTGTGCCAGCTTCTTTGCTTTCTTTTCCAAATCATCGCGCTTGGCTTTAAGGCTCGCGAGCATCGTTCGCCAGTCGCCGCTGTGCGAGGGCGGGATGATGTGCATGTCGAGTTTAATCATGTCCTCGGCCTTTAGGTCGCGGCCGGTAACAGTCGAGACGAGGTTCATGCCCGGGCGAGGGGTGGCAGAAAGGCCGATGAGTACCGATGCGTTCAAGCCATCGAGCGTAGAACGCGCTACATCGGTCCACATCGTGTGGAACTCGTCCACGATGACTAGTGGGTTGAGCACGCGGATAACGTTCCCTAGGCTCGTTTTTACCTGTGTACGCTCGAAGAGACTGTCTTGTGTCTTATCGAGATTCGGTATGAGGTCTAAAAGCTGCTTGTGGAGGTCGTAACGGTTCTCATCGGGGAAGAAGTCCATGTAGCCACCGCTGTCCTCGAACATCTTGTTGGTGTCGCGGTTGGCAGACTGAATCATGAGCATCAAAACCACAAGGTTTTCTTGCACGTCTTGCTGGCGGATAGTCTGTCCTTTTTCGAGGATGAGGGTGCGGTTGCCGCTGGCTTGGTCGAGGAGCTGGCGGTACACGTGCCCTTTGTTTTGCAGGTTGTCGATGGTCTGTCGGTAAATGCTGTCGCGGTGCGTTATCCAAACCACGAGCCCCGTCTTTTTCTTTGCAAAAAGGTTTTGGTATGCGCGGATGGTTTCAACCGCTACGAGTGTCTTGCCGCCGCCGGTTGGCATTTTGATGCAGACGCGCGGGTAGAGCTTGCCGGCGCCGGTCCGCGGCCTATCTTGAAACTGTGCGTACTTGCCGGTGAGGGCAAGCTGGGTGTAGTCGCCGAGCGCCGATTGAAGGTCGGGACTACTATCGAACTTGGTGCGGGCAGTATCGAGGTCGCTAAAAAACGTCTCGAGGTCGCGCACTACTTTTTGTTGATAATTTTTCAGCATGGAGTTTTTATGCGCTGCGCTCGAAGAGGTTGTACGGAATGCTTACGAATTTGATGTTGTACTGTTCGAGCGCCTCATCGTCCAAATAGCACGCCGGTGCGTACACAACCTTCTTGCCCTTGTCTTTGTCGTTAGCCTTTTGTGCCCAGTCGAGCGTGATGGCGAGCTTCTTGAGGGCATCCATGTCCTGTTTGTACACGAGGTAAATACTTTCGTGCTCGGCCTTGCCTACAAACGACGAGGCCTCCTTGATGTCACTTTCCTTTGGGTGATTCTTGCCGGTGGCGAGGTAGTACACGTATTTAGCAAACTCGTTGTATGCCGGGAGCTTGCCGCCGAGGAGTGTCTCTGCGTCGATTGCTGGGCCGAGGGTGTTGTAGGTGAAGCCCGTGTCGTAACCATTTTGTTTTATTGCTTTGCGGACTCGTTCGGCCGTGAGTTTATTTGCGTAGTCTTCCATCTCAACGAGAATGAACTTGCGATTACCGTCGTCTTCTTTGTTTAGGTCGAGAACCGCGTGCGCCGTGGTGCCTGAACCGGCAAAACTATCCAGAACGATGTCGCCAGCCATTGTTGCATGGAACACGAGACGTTTGATGAGTTCAACTGGTTTGACCGTTTCAAAGCTTGTCTCTTCGCCCATCAACTCGGTAAGCTCTTTTTTGGCACTCTCTGCCGTCCCAATCTCTTTTGAGATGAACGCCCAAAATGGGTCTGTCATCTCCGTTTTTTCTCCCTCGGGACGCATCTTGATTATGACCTTACCGTCGCGGATAAAAAGGTCTCCGCTGTTTTGGTAGGTTGTAATCTGCTCCTGTCCAAGCTTCCACTGCTTGCCCGATGGTGGAAGTATTCCCTGTATTTCAAAAATCATTGATTTACGGCCGCGAACACCCGAGGCGTTCATTACTTCCAGCACGTACTCTCGGTACATACCTTTATCGTCCTGAACCGGGTACTCCTTTGTGCCTCGATTGATGAGATTAAACCGGCGTCCATTAGCTTTTGTAAAAACGAAAATGTGTTCAACTTTAGGTTGAAGTTTGTTGTAGGCGGTCTCTGTGTTTTGCGATTTTGTTTTTGACTCCCACGCAATGTTTCCGATAAAGTTCCCCTCACCAAAAACTTCATTCATTAGTACTCGTAGATGGTGCTGCTCGTTGTCATCGATACTCACGAAGATAGTGCCGTCATCGGTAAGCAGTTCTCGGAGTAGCTTCAGCCGCGGCGTCATCATGCAAAGCCACTTGTCGTGTCGAGTAAGGTCGTCACCTTCTTTGCCAACAACTTTACCCATCCACTCCTGAATGGTCGGGCTGTTCACGTTATCGTTGTAGACCCAATTTTCGTTACCAGTGTTGTACGGCGGGTCGATGTAGACACACTTCACCTTGCCTTGGTAAAGCGGTAGGAGGCTCTTGAGAGCAAGAAGGTTGTCGCCCTCGATGATGAGGTTGTCCGAGTCGTTTGTGCCCTTGAGAGACCTTTTAGGGTCCTTTTCGAGAGTGTGGTATGGCACCGAAAGGTGGTGGTTCCAGACCGCCGACTTTCCCTTGAAATTGAGTGATGCCATAATTTTATTTTAATTTTGCTTTGTTAATAAATCGCTCGAACTCGGCACGCTCAATCCTGAATTCCTTGCCGAACTTGATTGCCTTGAGTTTCTTTGCCTTGATGTACCGGTAGATTGTCATCACGTTAAGGGAGAGCAGGTCGGCGAGCTCTTTGGCTGTGTAAAATTGTTTATCTGTCATACTCGTTTTAATTGGTTGATGACTCTCTCCGCCAAATCCCTTTTATCAATCATGAAAGCGTCCCACTTGTTTCCGTCTTTCTTTTGCTTACCAGAAACAAAACCCAAAAGGTTATTTTTGTCTTTGTGTGCCATTCGCATAAAATCCGGCGCAGGGACAAACCACACATAGTCGTGGACATCTCCCTTGGCAGTATCAAAAAGACAAAACACGAATGCCATCGAGTAATTGTCTACAGTACTTCGCTCTTTCACCGTTGCAACGAACGGGCGACTAAAGTCGTCGCTGAAATTACTTTTGATTTGAATGTAGATTGACTTTAGGCTTCCTTTTTCTTTCACGATCAAATCAATGCCCTCATCGTCCGACAAGGGGCGGTAGCATGATAAATTGGTGCCGTACAGCAAAATGAGTTCAGCGACACGGGCTTCCGCAATGTTGCCTTTTTGGACAGACATCAAGGTTTCAGAAACTTTGTACTCCTTTTTTTCTGCCTCCTCGGTTAGCTGGGCCAGTTTTAATGGGTGCGCCCCATCGTTCAAAGAAAAAATACTCGGTCCGGTCTTTACAAAAAGTGATTGTGAGCCTTTCTTGTTCACATCCACAACAAGCTGGGCGTTCATGGTTGCGCCGGGCGTCTTACCTGCCGTTTTAAGCCAGCCTTTCTGCAAGGCGATTTTCGTAATCTCATCCGCATGGAGTGGCTTGCCCGCCTCTTTTAGAATCTCAAACGCCACTCCTTTGAAGGTGTTTACCATACCTTTTATGATACTTTACTTTCGTTGACAACACAATCCACAGGAGAGTACAATTGCTCTCATGAACGTGACCGAAGAACGACTTACTTTGTGGGCAAAACCCTTGAGCGAAACCGAGGATGCAAAGTGCGTAAATGCACAAAAACAGCTCACTGACGCCATGCGCACTAAGTTTGGTTCCGATGTACGCGTGCTTCTTCAAGGCTCTTACGCGAACGATACAAATGTAAGGCAGGACAGCGACATCGACATGGTCGTTATACGAAACGGGCATTACTTTCCAGATGTAAGTTCGCTACAGCCACATGAACAACAAGTTTATTGGCAGAGCACTTTTCAACCTGCTACATACACCTTTGATAGGTTTAAGGCGGACGTACATGCTGCGTTAATCGAAGCGTTCCCCGGCGCAGTCGAACACGGCGAGAAGTGTTTTAAAATAAAAGCCAACACTACTCGCATGAATGCGGACGTGGTTGCGAGCTTTGAGCATCACCGACATTCCTCCCCAACGGTTATCCAGTACAAGGGTGTCTCATTTCTCACTAAATCGAATGTGCGCGTGGACAGTTTCCCGGAACAACACCAAAGCAACGGCGCTGCAAAAAATGATGTCACTGGGCGTGCCTACAAGCAGATGGTTCGAATCTTAAAAAACGTCAGGACAGAACTTCTTGAATCCGGCGCACCTGAAGCCGAGCCCATGAAGTCATTTTTTATTGAGTGTTTGGTGTGGAATGTACCCGATACTCATTTTAACGGCACAACCTACCGTGATGTCGCCAGAGAAGTGGTTGCGAAGATTTGGAATGACATGCGGAATCCAGCGGTCTCGACTAACTACCTCGAGGTAAGCCAGTTATTTTGGCTTTTCCGTGGACAGTCTCGCACACCTGCGGAGGCGGAGGCGTTCATGTTAAAAGTGTGGAACTACTTAACGCCATAAACCCATGACCCATTCAATCGACAAAGAGCAAAAAGTTTCCATCCTACTCGCCGCACTTGATGAGCGCTACAAGTCTATGCACATGATACGCGAGCGGGTTCAGAGCACCGGCGTCTGGGCGCTCGGGTTGCTTGTGGCAGCGGGTGGAGCCCTACTGCAAAGTGGAGTGGTGCTACCGTCGGAGCAGGTGTTGCTCTATGTCATCGGTACGCTAATTGCTTTCGGCATACTCCGCTTTAGATACCTTGAGGATTTACAAAAGGGGTTTAAGTCGCAGCAGCGGGTTACAGTCCGGCTCGAACAATCCCTCGGACTCTTTACCCCGGGTGTTTTTGACGATGACAGCAAATCGGTCTACCCCGAGGACTGGAAGAGGGCAGGCAACGGAGAGGGTGGCGGCAAGTTCTTTGAGACCACCTACCTGCTGCTTTATGTCGGCGTGGCATTCCTTTTGGCCTCGATTGTCCTCTCCGGTTGCTACTAGGGAAGATTTTGTGGAAGGTTGAGGTCATGACCACGAGCGGGGTCTGGCTTGAGTCAACCATCGGGAGTGCGGAGTGGATGAGCTCGTCGCTAGAGTGTCGAGTGTATTTTCTTCGCTCGCGCTCGCCGCAGGTGATACTTACCTCTCCCCTGTTCTACTAACACTATGTGACCCCTACCGCGCTTAATCCCTTGCTGTAGCTGGGCAAATTGGAGGCTTTGATTAACTCGTATGCCTCAAAAACGTAGGTTTCTAGGTGGTTCCAGTTTTCCGACAGCGTGTCCACTCGACTCGCCTGTAGCAACAGGCTTCGCTCGTGGCAAGCCACCTTAACTCGGATAGACCGACGGGGTGGCTTTTCACGTTAGCGAGTTGAGTGCCCTGAGTGTAGCGAAGTAAAATCGAAGGGCTATTTTTCCTGAGGCAAAATCGACGAGATTGCGAAGCAAGCAATTTCCGCTAGGATACCCGCATGTATTTCGTCTATATGATCAAAAACTCTGCCAACAAGTTATACGCAGGCATCACCGATAATCCTGTCCGACGCCTGATTGAACACAATTCGCAGCGTGGCGCACAATACACTTCTCTTATACCCACATATGCGAATGTTTTTCTTGAAGAATACCAAACCTTACCAGAAGCTCGTAAACATGAAATTCAAGTTAAAAAATGGCGCCGTGATAAAAAAGAACTTCTCATCAATTTATATCAAAAAGGTTTACAAACTAAGAGGTAGGCACTTCTTCAGCAGGCGACGCTCCATCGTACTGTCGAGTGCGAGGCCGTGAGTTGGGGTCGCGAAAATTGCACTCGACAGTGTGAGGAGGCCTTAGTTTCAGCAAAATTATCTGTGTCCGATCCCCTCCACTTCCACAAAGATTGACAACTTAGCATATATATGCTAAGTTGTTTTTGGACTTCAACCCTAAATTCTCGGCTGAAGTGCAATCAAAGCACTTGGTAATGAACTAATGATACCACAAGCGAATGAAGCTTCATACGCACTCTTTCCTCCCAAAGATTTTCTTTTTTTACGATTCAGATAGTGGAGCATGTCTTGATACTGCTGGGGTGACACCAAAGACAGATCAGTACCTTTCTTGATGTACCAACGTCGAAGTAATCCAATGCTTTGCTCGACCAGTGGTTTCTGCCAAGGAGCGTGTGCATCACAGAAGTAGGTGTCTACTCCATAGCACTCGTGTGTTTTGTTTTCAATACCATTGTCCATGGTGAGTGTGTCAAACGTGGCTTCAGTTTGTACTCGTAGCATAGACGCTTCCATAGAGCAGGGCTTCATATCATCTAATCGATCACCCAGAAGCAGTTTACTTTTTTGAATAACTACCATGGACGCGGCGGCGAGGCTTCCCGTTTTCCTTCCAGACACTAGTGTGTCTCCTTCAGCATGGATGAGTCCTCGTGTTTGGGGGCGCAGATCAATACTCACTCGATTGGGAATCATCTCTCGCTTCGGTGCTCTCTTTTGCAGCTTTTTCTTCTGTCGCCTGGTGCACAAATACTTGCAGTACTGTTGTCCATAGACTGAGTAGAGCCACTTGTAGATAGTATTCACTCTGACACGGTTCTGTACCTTTTCGTCTTGCAGCATGACTTCTATCTCATAGGGTGAGCGACCATCTTTGAGCTCAGCAATGATGCGCTTCTCACTTCTGGATACTTTTCAATTTTCATACCTTGATACTTGGAGTTGCTTCTCAATATACCTGCTTTGTGCTCTGCCACACCTGCGTCATAGACGCCATCTTGTTTCTTTCTTTTTCTAATTTCTCTACTCACGGTGCTCGAGTTGACTTTGAGGATGTGGGCGATGTCCTTTTGTAGGTGACCCGCATCTTTGAGCGCTTGCAAACGATCGCGCTTTTTATCGTTGAGATGCACGTACCTATTGACTTTAATCATATATTGTTATCTTACATGATTGCACTTCAAAAGAGAATTTTCGAAACGCTTGAAACTCTATCCCATCTCCGTGGCCGCTACACCGTCATACTTATGACGGTAAATATGGACAGCTTTACCCGCTTTACCGTACCGCGTTTAAATCTGGCAAATTATTTTGACTACATAAGCAATTCCTACTACGAGGGCAAGCATAAAACCGATAACAATGGAGAGATAATTGAAGAATATGCAATCAAATATGAAGCACCTCTTACAGAATGTATCGTCATTGATGATAGTCCCGATGTATGCAGCACTTTTGAGCGACTAGGCGGCAAAGTGTGTCACATCACCTCAGACCTAAATATTGAAAGCTACCTTATGCAACTATAAACTTCAATCAGTCTAAAAAGTTTAAAGACACCCATTGATCAAGCTAGAGCCACTTGAGCTAGTGACACTCACCAACCCTGGACCAATGCCATACCCTATTGAGGGAGTTTCTATCCAGGTACATATTTCATAATTTTGATTTGTGGCTCCTGCCGTACCATCTATTTTAGAAATAGAATATTGGCAGGGACCAGCTGAAGCATCGGTGCACGCAGAAGCAGAATTTGAATTAGTTGTGTCTTTATAACTCGTATAATTGAAACCAGCGGGCCCTGTACAAGTCGAGAGGTCTGCGTGTGCACCCGCGCACGTGGCAAACGCGGTCGGAGGGTCAGTATTTATAAGTGCGATACCCTTAGCTAATTCTTGGAGGTTTGATGCACGATTAGCGTTGCGGCCTTTAATTCGCGCGCCATTAAGTGACGCGAGTACAATTGCAGCTAAAAGACCGATAATGGCTATCACGACGAGGAGTTCAATCAATGTGAATCCTTTTTGAAATTTCATATTTGTATTCTAAATATATCACAGACGTAGCCAGACCATCTATAAGTATTATGGTTACTACTGTTTATAGCCATTTCACTATTTTTAACACTTTATTCATACATATTCATCAAATATTTACCCGAACTACTGCATAGTGATGTTATGCAACAAGACAATATAGAAGAGGGTGTGCCTTTGGCAGAGGAGGAAAAGGTTGAAGACGAAGTTTTTGATACTCAAGACGGCAAGGAAGACGAGACCGAACTTCCGGAGGTAAACGAACTTGCGGACGAAAACCTTCGTAACGGTTTTGCAGGTGAATAAAAGAAAAGGCGGTACAATAGTTTAATGTTTCAACTTCGAGATATAAAAAATACAAAATTTTATTTACTAGGAGGGAGTAGTTTGTTTGTCAT
>JAYVXU010000037.1:0-39881 GCA_043784925.1 Candidatus Adlerbacteria bacterium | reverse complement strand
TTTGCATATAATCCCGCAAGCCTTATACCACTTTCTGAAATGTTAGTAATGTCAGCATCCGGATAATCAGTGCCAATTCTCCCCCCAATAGAATCTTGAGATTGCTTCGCCCCCACACCCACGGCGGTGCTATCTCCAATGACCAAGATATGGAGTTTAGGGCGGACGGGATGTTGCTCATAGGGTATGGCTTTAGCTACAAGCGTTTTAGATACCTGTATAGCATGATGCACACAGTACGCAAGATACAAACTATAAATTCCACAAAGAATGATCAGGGTTAGCAAACTGAGTAAGGCTATTTTCATATGAATAGTGTAACCCGATACATCAAAAAACTTGAGGGATTACTCGTGTTGTATCGAAATTCCAAGTACTGCTTCTATGCTGGAAGTTGAAATTGCTCCAACCCGTTTAATACGAGGAGTAGCTTCTGATAAATCGAGTACCGTTGAAGGTTCCGAAAAGGGTAGCTTTCCCGCGTCTATTACTAAGTCTATTATGCCCGCCGTGTTTCCAAGTTGGGTCAGATACCGAAAGACGTCTTATGCTTTTTTCCATTGTTCTTCTTTGTAGAGAAAACTAAAGGTCTCTTTGGGCAAAAAACGCCCATCTACCACATCCCAGATATAGGGAATAATTGCAATGCTTGTGTGTTCAACGGTGAGCACATTGAAAGATTGTAGTTCGCCTCGAATGCGGTTTGATACGGTGCCCGCTTGGAGAGCAATTGCAGCAAAATGGTCTTTGCTGTATCTCTCTTTGGTTGTGACTGTAGAAGCGCGGTGATAGTGCCCCGATAAATACAGTGACACCTTTGACTGCGCTAATTCATAAATTCCTTGCTCAGCTTGTTTTGCTAATTTTCTTTTGGGGTAGTGAGAGGGTAGATCAAGCGGATGGTGTGTGACCACCATACGCAATACAGATGAGGGGAGTTCCTCAAACCATTTTTGCGCAGATATCGTGTCTTTTTTGGACAGGCTCCCTCCTGCAATTTTAAGAGGCCGAACCGTATTTATACCTAAAATCCCTATTTCAGTATCAGCATATTCGCTGTGAGTAAGAGGACGAATGAATTGGTCGTATCTATCGTACCCCGTGCTTACACGTTTAATGGGGCTATAGAGAGGGCGAATATCATGGTTGCCGGGTATGGTCAGTGTGTATATGCCATTACTTTCCAATTGTTGGATAAATTCTTTTGCGGCAGTAAATTCTTCAATTCTCGCGCGTTGCGTCAGGTCTCCGGAAATTATAAGAATGTCTGGTTTGAGGTCAATACACTGCGACAGTAGGATATCTATGATTGTGGGATTTGCTCTTCCAAAATGTAAGTCAGATATATGAACAATTTTTTTCATATAGTCGGGATGATAACTTTTAATGCTCGGGGTATCAATGTGTAGTGAAGCGGTGTGTGCATATACTCAATTTCTCCATCACGAGAGACTAGAATTTTTTTATTTTTACTGCGAATGGTGCAGGAACGAAGGCCCGTTGTATTTATTACACTGTCTTCAAGTGCGGTGCCCCAGAGTGCCTTCCATATGAGTACTGCTATTTGCAGAGTATGAATGGTTTGGAGTATTGAAACATATAAAATACCTTCTGTCAGGTTGGCGCGTGTTCCAACACGCGACCCTGTAAAGCTGTATTTATTATTACCAATAAAAATACTTGCGGTCTTCTTTTCAACAACTGCATTTCCTTTGCCAAAGTGCACAGTAAAACTAAAACGCCGAAATAGTATGCTACCAAGTACCCTCAAGAAGGCAACCCATTTTGAAAATCCTTTTTTCTCTAATTCAGTTCTAGCTTTTACCAGGTACGGATATATACCAACTGAGGAGTTGTTTATAAAATGTCGATCATTTACCCGACCCACATCAATAAATATGCTGTGTCCTTGTTCAATAACTTCGAGTGCCGAAGCTGGGTCTAAAGGAATTCCTAGATCTTTAGCAAAATGATTTAAGGTGCCGATCGGAAGGACTCCAAGCTTGGCAGGTAAGTCTAGCGTAAGTAAGGCATGGGCCACCCCAGAAATAGTACCGTCCCCACCGGCGGCGACTATGGTTTGGCATCCATGACCCCATGCTTTTTTGACCAAGTCAGGAAGGGGAGCCTCGCCGAGCGTGTACACTTCGATATAAGGGCGGGCCCGAATAATCTCCTCACAAAGCGTCCATCCGGTGTTAGAGCGCGCGCAGGTATTGGCTATGATTGCAATTTTTGGCATAGTTACCAGTATGGATATAGATCAGGTCTTATACTACTCTATACATTCCTTAGCGGGAAGATCACCCCTTCTTGATTTCAGTATTGTCTTTTGTGCGGTGTATTTGCCCATCATAATCACTCTCTGTGCAGTATTTTTTGTGGGAATGCTTTCCATCCCAAGTCGAGAAAAAATGTATATTTTAATCGAAGCGGTGGTGGCGGCTCTAGTCTCGCGCTATGTTGTGACGGCACTCATCCGACTGTTTATGCATCGGCTTCGCCCCTTTACTGTACCGGGATCCCACTCTCTTTTTATTACCTCGGGTAGCGCATTCCCCTCGGGTCATGCAAGTGTACTTTTTGCTGTAGGAACCGTTCTATATATGGTGCATAAAAAAGCTGGCGCATGGTTTTTTGTAGCATCAACGATTGTATGTGTTGCACGCGTGGCAGCGGGAGTCCACTATCCTCTTGATGTAATAGCAGGTGCATGTGTCGGAATTGTGAGCGGGTATTTTGTCTTCAGACTATCTACATATATAGTAGAGCACTATAGATGAGCTTCAAAAAGGGTACTAATTAGTAATCCAACATAGAGAAAATATGCATTTACGAGCGGATGGAAAAATCGAACGCACCGATATTTGGAAGGAAGGCGAGTGGCTTGACCTCTGGAGCGTGGTGCATTTTCTTAGCGGTTTTCTGCTGGGGTTGGGATTTTACTTTTTACATTTTAAAGGATTCTCCGCTATTGCCTTAGTCTTCGTCTTGCTTGTTGCATACGAAATGTGGGAGGCTTTAGTCAAAATTGAAGAAACCCCTGCAAACCGCACGATGGATGTTGTGGTTGGGATGTGTAGTTTTTTGCCAGCCTTTTTATATTTAGGGCCAATACTCCTGACCTCTCAATTATTGTTTATACTTACTCTAGTGCTGGTCATAAATGTTGGATTAAGTACTGCCGGGTGGAGGGCTTCCAAAAAAGCTGCAGAATTTGAAAAACATTTGCGTATGCGCTACGCGATGGAGCGAAAAGTGCTCAAGCAGCGCCGTTTATTGCTGCAAAGCAAATTCCGAAAGCACAAACTGCACGTCCCGAAACAACTACAGACCGAAGAATAATTGCATTATCACATGACACTACGATATTGGCTTATTGTGCTGGCTTCAATTGTAGGCAGTAGTGCGGTGATGCTTAGCGAAAGTGTTGCTAATTTAGCATTACCTGCAATTCAAAACACTTTCGGAGTATCTTTTTCTGCCCTCCAGTGGGTTATAGAAGGGTACACACTCACGCTTTCAGCGTTTATTTTATTTGGAGGTTCACTTGGAGATAGTGTTGGGTTGCGACGCATGTACCTCTGGAGTAGTCTTGCTTTTTTGGGTCTTTCGCTTGTGTGTGCCTTTGCATGGAATGTTACGTCGCTCATTGTGTTTCGGGCGGGGCTCGGAGTTGCTGGAGCATTACTTACTCCCGTTAGTCTGGCAATCCTGAATGTCGCCCTTCCTCCAGGACTTCGGTCGCGTGCGATTGGGCTGTGGACCGCGTGGACGACCACAGCACTAGCAGGCGGGCCTTTTGTAGGTGGATTCCTCATAGACCATTTCTCGTGGCGAGCAATTTTTTTACTTCCTGTTCCTATGATAGTTATAGGCTTTGCTTTAGTCTTTAAGTATCTGAAAGTAACCGCCCACAACAAGCCCCTCCCTATAGACTGGCTAGGTGCACTCCTGTGTTTTATGGCATTAGGGGGCATTACTTATGGTCTTATCGAAGGCCCGGCTCAGCATTGGCAGGTGCTCAACCTTTTTTCCATTGTAATGGGCGTTATTGTTTTTGCACTCTTTGTATATTGGGAGGGCGTGACCAAGAGTCCACTTATTGATCTGTCGCTGTTTAAAAATAGAAATTTCTCAGCTATAACCGTTTCAACTTTTTTATTATATGGAGCTTTGGCCGGGTTTGGGTTTGTTTTTGCTATATTTTTACAAACAAAGGGAGGCTATTCAAGCGCTATGACTGGGCTTGCATTTTTACCCGCCTCACTTTTACTAGCAATTCTATCAGGCATAGTAGGGAAGTGGGCGCAAAGCGTAGGGCCAAAGGTATTTGTTACGGTGGGTCCGCTCATATGTGCCGCAGGAATGATATATATGGTTCCGCTTTCCTCGCATTCAACCTATCTCTTCAATATATTACCCGGTATTGTGTTGTTTGGATTGGGCCTGGCGTTAACGGTTTCCCCCCTCACGTCTATTGCACTTACTTCCGCCCCAGAGTCTAAATCAGGTATTGCTTCGGCTATAAATAATGGCACAGCGTCCGTCGGACCTCTTATACTAATTGCTCTTTTAGGGTTGAGCGATGCTACTCATGTGTACATTTTTGCAGTTGTAGGATGTGCTACATGTGCGGCAGGGGCTGGTCTAGTGTCATATTTATTTATTAAAAACCCCGTGTAAATCTGGAGAATTCATGTTTTCTTCAGATAAACTCGGTATCGTAAACTCATGGGTATACTCAAAACTCTCACTTTTCAGACATTTTCAACACTCAGGCTATCAACCGTTGCTGCGCATCTTTTTATTTTTTCTCTGTATGTGCTTGGAGCAAAGCTGGGATTGTATATATATATTACCGTTCATTCCTCGCCAGCACTCATTTTACCTTCAATTGGTATAGCTTTTACGGCAGTGTATTTAGGAGGGTACTCACTTCTGTTTCCTATATTTGTGGGTCAAATTGTATCGTTAGCAGGCGCTCAAGTTGCCGCCACTACTATCCTCGTAAGTGCTTTCTCTGTATTATTTCAGACCTCCCTCGGAGTATATTTTTTGCGCCGACTGGATTTTAGTCCTCAGTTTACTCGAACCTGGGATGCTGGAATATTAGTTATTGTTGCTGTTATTGTTGCTGCAGTGGGACCGGCAGGTAATACTCTTGTGCAAATACTAACCCATACTTTAAAAGATTCAATATTTTTAACCTGGAGCAGGGCATGGATAGGAGGCGTGTTCAGTATTATAATCCTCTTACCCTTTTTTACCTCATGGTATTTGGGCAAAAGATTAAGGTATTCAATCAACCAACAAATAGAAATTGCCGCAGCGCTAGCCGTACTTGTGGCCGTTGATATTCTGGTGTTCTGGACCTCCCTTGCTTCTTTGCTAGGGATTACTGTCATTTTTGTAATACCTGGCGCTCTTTTATGGTTTGTGTTGCGCTTCCATCCGCGCTGGCTTACTCTCGGTTTGGTGGTCACAACTATAGTTGGGATAACAGGAATTATAGTGGCTCATCTATCACCTACGCCCGTTAATATTCAATTATTTTCTGACGAAATATATATTGGATTTATAGCAGCGCTTTTTTTACTGTTTGTTGTATTGGTAGAGGAGCGTCGCTTAGCTTTTAAAAGAGTTGAGCAAAATAATGAAGAATTGGCCCATGCACTTCAGAGAATCTCGGCAGAAGACACGGCAAAAACAGAATTTATCGCTATTTTGGCTCATGAATTGCGCAATCCACTTTCGCCTATTGTGAGTGCCCTAGAGTGGCTCCGAATTCAACCCCAAACAGAAGAGTCTATTGTTGCAATCGAGAGTGCTCAAAATCATGCCACTATGCTTCGGAGGCTTCTGGATGACCTTTTGGATATTGTACGGGTAACGCAAAAAAAGTTTAAACTCAATCAAGAGCTAGTCCATATAAAGGATATGGTGTCTCAGTCCGTTGAAAGTACCGCAAAGTTTTTACAACAAAGACAACATCGTATACAGATACAGTATGAGAACGAAAATGCTATTGTATTTGCTGACCCTATTCGACTCAAACAAATTCTCATAAATATTCTCAATAATGCGGGAAAATATATGGACGAAGGAGGCTCGATCAAACTTACCACTAAAACTGAAGGGAGCTCGCTCAAAATCCAAGTTACTGATACAGGCATTGGTATCTCTCCCGAGATTCTCCCTAACATATTCGATCCTTTTCAGCGCGTGAGCCCGGCCACCAGTAGTAGTACCGGACTCGGAATTGGACTTTCGCTTACTAAACAACTAGTCGAAATGCACGACGGCACCATTGAAGCCACAAGTGATGGAATAGGAAAGGGAAGTGTTTTTACCGTACGCTTACCCCTTCCTGCAAGCCGCTCAATGTCCAGGCCTACACCCGTTACCCAAACTCGAGCACCTGCCTCTTCATCACGTATACTAATTATTGATGACAATGAAGCGGCCGCTATGGGTCTTCAAAAACTTCTGCAACATCATAAGCACGATGTGTCAGTGGTTTTTACTGGAGAAACAGGCGTGCGCACAGTTGCTCAATTACAACCGGAAGTAGTGTTACTTGATATTGGACTTCCTGATATTAATGGATACGAAGTGGCGAGAACACTTCGTGCCGCAGGATTTAAAGGTACTATCATAGCACTCACTGGATATGGGCAAAGTGGTGACAAGGAAGAGTCGAAGCAAGCAGGATTTGACCATCATTTAGTTAAACCCGTGAGTGTGGCGGACATTCTTTCTCTACTGCGCGAAACGCAAAATACTGAATCTAAAAAATGATATTTGTTTCTTCACCTAAACTATAGATACTGCGAAGTATACTAAACGCGTAAATATAATATAAATAAATATAATATAAAACTTCCATTATCAGATTAATAATTTAATCAAACATGGAGATACTTAACAGATGAGCCAGGGAGACTCTTTGTCACCATACAAAGAGTCTCCCTGGTGATTCAGGCTAAACTGGGTAAATATGTATTCTTCATTATCGCATGGTATAATAAATAGACTATGTGGATTTTAATTGGAGTGGTAATAGTAGTTATCGTTTTTGCTCTTATAGCCTTTTCGGGGTCCAGTCTTCGTTCCATTGACGCTGAGGCTACGAAGGAGGCTCGGCATGCTTCAGATGCACAGCTTGATAAAGTGTTGCATCCTCCGCCTAAAACAGCTGAAGAGGTTGAGGAAGATAATCAACTCTACGAAGAACGATAAAAAATATATATGAAACTCGTCCGCCCAAATAGGGCAACTACTCGAGCATACTTGCTACTTTTTAGCATTGCCTGTTTAGAGATACTTGCTTTAGCGGTCTTGCTTTTTTATCCATCAAAAACGACTAGTAAATATAAGTATGCTTCTTCCAATAGCACCTCAACTATGAAGATACTAACCCCTGCATTTGAAGAAAATGGAGTAATTCCCCAGCAGTACACCTGTGAAGGGAAAAATAGTAGTCCTTCTGTAACTATTGAAGGTATACCTTCAACTACGGTGTCGGTGGCTTTAATTATGCATGACCCCGACGTGCCAAAAGTTCTTAAACCTGATGGAATCTTTGTCCATTGGGTTGCATATAACCTTATTCCGGACAGTAAAGGCACCATATCACTTGACCCAAGTGTCATAGTAGGAGCAGTCGGTAAAAATAGTAGTGGAGCACAAGCTTATACAGGCCCTTGTCCACCTCGCGAGTATGAGCCAAAAGAACATAGATATATATTTACTGCCTATGCACTAGATGTAGCGCCTAAGTTTGAGGCTGCACCTACCAGTGGTGAGCTCCTTGCGCGTATTAAAGACCACACCATAACTACCGCCACCTTGACCGGTCGTTATCAAAAGAGTCATTAGTAGATATAAGACCTCATAACTATGAATTACAATATAAAAGGTACCGGAATAACCCTCAGTGATGAGATTCGCTCGTACATAGAAAAACGCTTTGTGCATATCGACACACTGCTTGCTCATGATTCGACAGCGCATGTGGATGTTGAGGTAGTGTATGCGATGAGTGAAAGTGGAGAAAAGTTTCGCGCAGAGTTTAATTTGCAATCAAAAGGTACTCTCCTCCGGGCAGAGGCTCATGGAGCGACTCTTCATGAGGCAATAGACCGTGCTTCGAGCGAGCTCACGCATGAAGTTACTCGTTCAAAAAAGAAACAGGCTCGTGTACGCAAACAAGGAGCAACACAACTTAAAAACTCTGTACAAGAGCTTACTGAAGAGTCTTAGAATTTTTTTGTCCTCGTACGAAATCTTCGTAGTTCATTTCTTTTTTCCCCTCTGGGATAACTCTGAGAATAGTGAGCGTATTGTTTTGATATACAGCCTCTTTAATAATTACTCTTTTGCCGTCGGGGGTTAAGAAGTAGGGTTTTGGACTGGTATCAAAGGCTTTAATTTTTAAATAATTTTGCCTAGCGTCCCCCCGCAGGTCAATCAAACCATCAGGGTCAGTAAATTTTTGAGTGTACGTTGCGTTGGAGTGTCCTTGTGGTACGGACTCCAGTTTGCCGCTCAAGATGAGTGGCAATACCTCAGCTAGTAAGTTTCCACCCTCAAGAGAAAGAAGGGATTCAAACTCACTTCCTTTGGGTGGCCAGCCAGGAGTGTCCTTCGTCTCTTCTTCTAATGCTACTTTTACTTGTGCAAAAATAGGACCTTCATCCATTTTTTCATCTAATTGCATGATGGTGACTCCTGTTTCGCGCTCGTCCTCGAGTATGGCACTTAACACCGGAGAAGGGCCGCGAAATTTGGGAAGGAGCGAGGGGTGCACATTTAAACACCCATGTTTGGGCATAGTCAGGACTGTACGTGGGATAAGTTTTGCATACATAGACACAATAAACACATCCCAGTCAGTGTTTTGTAGTTCTTGTATAAATGCAGGGTCACTCAGTTTCTCTGGTGTACATACGTCTATGCCTCGGCTCACAGCCCATGTTTTAACAGGAGTGGGTTGTAAAACAAGTCCGCGCCCTGCCGGTTTGTCAGGGGCTGTGACTACAAGAGTTGGGGTAAAGCCATTAGCTTCGAGTCTATCTAGTACTATAGTTGCAATATGCGGGGTGCCAAAAAAAGCAAATAAAGGATTTTTCATACAGGTTTGGATTCGGTTTTTTTTACTGTAGAACTCTTTTCTTTTGGAGTGTCGTTTCGTAAATGTTCTGCCTTGTCGGTATATAAAATCCCGTCTAGGTGGTCGCACTCATGCTGGAAAATGTGCGCAATAAGCCCTGTGCCGTGGTAGGTGAAAGTGTGTCCTTGTTCGTCCTGCGCCTTAAGAGATGCTCGTTCGTAACGTATCACCGAGCCATATTTACCACGCACCGACAAACAACCTTCAGACATTTCTTTCTTTTTTCGAGAAAGTCGAATAATTTCTGGGTTAATAAAAACCCGGTCGGGAGGGACAGGGAGTTCGCTTTTGTTTTTTTCATCGGCAATAAACGCATGCCCGGCTACAACAAATAAACGCTCAGACACCCCAACTTGGGGGGCCGCAATAGCGACCCCGTAGTCTTCTTTTGTAAGAATAGCACTCATACTTTTTATCAGCGCCAGGAGCCGCCGACTGCCAAACTCTTTTGGTGACACAGGCTTTGCCACCTGTCTCAAAACAGCGGAACCACTTTGTACTATAGGGTCAGTCATAAAGATGAGATCATACTACAACATTTTTTATACAAAAGAAAAGCCTGCGGGCCCTTCAAAACGTCTGCTAGAATATACTCATGCAGCACATCAGTTCGCACATACAAGCAGCGGAACCCAAGAAAAAAGACAGAGCAACCGAGCGAGGTGAGTTGATGCGTTATTTTATGCAAAAACTTAATATGACTCGTGCACGAGACCTGCTCCCACCACTTACTATGGGTCGTATGGCCCGAGCGCTTGAAGCAATTCCTACCCCCGACCTATATTTTCTAAAAAGCATTTGTGATGATGCAAGTAAAAGAGGGGATATAAGCTCGTTTTCAAAAAAGTTTTGGTGGGAGATAAACCCTAAAAATCATACGGAAAAAGCAAAACAAGAACAAGAAAAAGCGGCCAAAAAAATGAATACTTACAAACGAAAAAAAGCATCCATTACAACTAACTCCGAAGTGTATGAAGGGTGAGCGATTTATAGTTGAGGGGCTTGGGGGCGAACGCAAACTCAAAGGGTCTATCGAGGTAAAAGGAGCCAAAAACGCGGTGCTCAAGTCTATGGCTGCCGCTCTTTTGTTTGAAGATTCTCTTACAATTTCTAATGTCCCTAATATAGAGGACGTCGAAAGAGTGTCAGAACTCTTGCTCGATTTGGGCGCTAGTGTTGTGCGAGAAGCGGATATTTGTCGGATAGACACCCATTCAGTTACAACTTCAGATTTAGATGACAAATTAGCACGCACACTTCGGGCCTCCGTTGTGTTTACGGGCCCGCTTCTCGGTCGATTTGGGCGGGTATCTTTTCCTCACCCGGGAGGTGACGTGCTGGGCCCGCGGCCTATTAATTTATTTATTGAGGGGTTTAAGCAGATGGGATGCGAGGTTACTCAAACCGGTGACCGCTATATTTTAGAGGCGAAAAGTGGGCTCAAAGGTGCAGAAATATTTTTTATGTTTGTGACGGTCACTGGCACGGAGGCACTTCTTATGGCCGCAACGCTCGCAAAGGGCACTACCATTCTTAAAAATGCCGCTATGGAGCCAGAAATAGTGGAGCTGGCTGAGTTTTTAGTATCTTGCGGCGCTCGCATAACGGGGGCAGGCACACCCACTATAACTATTGAGGGGACAGGAGGTGTATTGCTTAAAGCTGGGGGTAAAACAATACACACCACCCCAGATCGTATTGAGGCAGGGACTTTTTTGCTTTTGGGAGCTTTGGCAGCACAGGAGCTGGTGGTCCTCAATTGCAACCCGCTCCACTGCGAAATGCTCCTAGCGCTCCTTCGTGAGTCGGGAATGCAAATTGAGACAACCTCTTCGAGTATTACTTTAACTGCCAACGGGGCGACCCGGAATCCTCTAACAGTTCGGACCCACGAATACCCGGGGTTTGCAACTGATTTGCAACCTCCGATGGTCGTCTATTTGACCCAAACTATGGGCGAAAGTACTGTCTTTGAAACTATATGGGCTGCAAGGCTCCAGTATACCCAGGACCTCGTGAGAATGGGCGCTGACATTACGGTGTGGAATCCTCAACAAGCCACAATTAAAGGCCCTACACCTCTTGTAGGGCGTAATTTGGAGAGCCCAGATATACGGGCAGGGTTAGCCTTCCTTATGGCAGCGGCAGTGGCGTCGGGAACCTCGACAATTGATAATATTTACCATATAGACCGAGGGTACGAAAAAATTGAAGACCGGCTCACCAATATTGGACTAAATATTACCCGAACTCAAACTACATAAAAGCGAAAACCCCTTGTCCGAAGACAAGGGGTGAGGTGTGTAAAGAACGTATTAGGCGGTGATCTTCGCTTTGCGGCGAAGTGCGCCGAGTCCGACCAGGCCGAAGCCCAGAAGAGCCAACGAGCCAGGTTCCGGCATGGGAGTTGATACCGCATCGCCCGAAAGAACGATGTTCGAATTGAACGCATCTAGAGTGCCCATTGCCGATGGATTGGCGATTGCGAACTGTAGATTCAAAACACCCTGTTCCGGACCCGCTGGAATTCCAAAAAACGTCATCAGAGAAGGAGTCAGTGTGTCCAGATATGCTGCCACGCTGACCTGAAACATTGTGCCGGTGTTGAGCACCTGCGCCCCGGAAAAAGTCCCGGAAAGCAGCGTGGTCATCGGGGTGACCAACGGGATGGCGCCAGTAATGGCAAGCGATCCACCACCACCGAAGAAACTTACGGTTCCTATTGTGTTGATGTAACCCCCCGTCAGGAAGTTCAGCGCGCCATTCAGAATGGGCAGAATAACGCCGTTGTTTGAGGAGGTGCCAAGACCTTGCACCAGGTTGACCGAAATGTTTGAACCGGTGAGTGCCGCCGAGCCACCCGTATACGCGAGGTTGCCAGTCGCGCCTGAGGGAATGATTCCAAAGTCAACGATAGGCGCTGCCGCCAAGGGTTGCATGCAGCTCATTGCCAGCACGGCGGCAAGGGCGTAACCGTACAGTTTTTGCATTAGTCTTACTCCATATGATATATTGAAAGGAACGAGAAACAGTGGTTACTGCTTCAAAAAGGATACTAACATACTACTTTATTATTGTCTAGTACTTGTATTCTGAATTTAACCTAGTTCCGAGTAAAGGAAGAGTGCCGCTCGTTTTTATACGAGCGGCACTGTTTATTAGGCGTTATAAGAACTCATGCAGATTTCCGGCGGCGTCTCAAAGCCGCAAGACCGGCTGTTCCCAGAGCCAGAACTCCAAGCGAACCTGGTTCCGGCACGTTGACAGAGCCTGTTCCCGTGTTCACGGTAATCATGTCCTGACTCAAGGGGTTCTGCTGGAGATCGAAGACCGAGAGCGATATGATGTACGTATCGTTTGAATTCACGTTGTAGCCTGGGTCTCCCGTAACGATGAGGAAGCTGGCGGGCTCACTGTTCTGTGCCCCATAAGCCGTTGGACCACAGACGGTGTTGACCGCAAGACATCCAAGCGACCCTGAGACCGTTCCTCCTGCCCCATACTCCGCGTTATCGGGTACAGCAAGGGGGTTAAACGATGCTGTCGATCCCGTGTTGAAGTCAAACACAGTCAGCGTGGCCTGGATACCTCCCAGAGTCAACGACCCGGCACTGCCCGGTCGCGTATTGATCGAGTAGTTCAAGCCCCACGCTGGGCCAAATTTACCGGGTACCGTTGTGGCACCCGTTGGAGCATTGTAGATGCTACCGGTGGGGGTGATAGGGCCAACATACCGAAGCGTCGCTTCAAGTCCGGTTTCGACTCCGTTGTTGGTCGAAACTGTCCAATGGATGTTTGGATTGCCGGTACCAAAGTAGGTGCCGGGAGGCGCAAGTGGCGCGTCCAAAGCCACAACCGGCACAGCCAGAGCCGAAACATGGGTTGCGACAAGGGCTGCAACCGCACTGAGTGCAGTCGATATCTTATTCATCATCAGCGTCCTTTATAACGAGTTGAGGAATTCGTCAACACGACGTTCCGAAGTTTGTATAACACACCCCGCTGAATTATGCAAGTCCTTTGGTTTAGTTGGAGTATCAAGTATTATAGCTCTGATGTCGTTTTTCACTCCAAGGCTGGGTATTGATTTGGGTACTGCAAACACTCTTGTGTTTGTGCCTGGGCGGGGAGTCGTGCTCAATGAGCCTTCGGTAGTCGCTATTTCTGAAATTGATAAGAGGATTTTGGCAGTGGGTGCCGAAGCCAAAGAGATGATTGGGCGCACACCCGGTGAAATTATTGCCTATCGCCCTATGAAGGACGGAGTGATAGCCGACTACCGCGTCACCCAAGCAATGTTGCGCTATTTTATTGGCAAAGCGATGGGGAAGTATAACCTTTTTAAACCCGAAGTAATGGTGTCGGTCCCAACGGGAGTCACTTCAACCGAACGGCGCGCAGTAGTTGAGGCAGCAATTAGGGCAGGTGCCAAAAATGCCTACGTGGTGAAAGAATCGGTGCTTGCAGCAATTGGGGCAGGCATCCCTATACAAGAAGCAAAGGGGCATATGGTCATTGATATTGGTGGGGGCACGTCCGACGTGGCGGTTATTTCTTTGGGCGGTATTGTTGCCTCGATTTCAGTTAAATGCGCGGGTGACCGGCTCGACCATACAATCGCGGACTTTATTAAAAAAACCTACAACTTAGGGATTGGTGACAAAACCGCTGAAAATATTAAAATTGCTATAGGTTCGGCGGTCCCGCTTGAAGAGGAATTGGTCATGACCGTGCGCGGGCGTGATTTTATTTCGGGCCTCCCTCGCTCATTTGAGTTGAAGTCAAATGATGTTGTCAAAGCGATTGGCAAAGATCTGCGCGAAATAATCAAAGCTATTCGCGACGTCCTTCAAGAAACTCCACCCGAGCTTGCGGCAGATATTATAGACCAAGGGATCATTATGACTGGTGGCACCTCGCAGCTTCGTAATTTCCCTGAATTAGTGTTACGACGAACGGGCGTTAAAGCTGCCGTTGCAAATGACCCTTTATATTGTGTCGCCCGCGGCACGGGCATCGCTCTTGAACACTTAGATACCTACAAAAAAGCTGTGATTACGAAACGATAAGATGTGGTAAATAAATTGTATATTTTAGACGCTGCAGGTCATAAGGGGACGGTCTAAAACACACAATTTATTTAAGTCTTGTAACACTATGCTCACTCACCACGCATATTATATAGAAGACTCCCTGTCCAAACTCGACGTTTACGTTGAGTCTATTCGAAATTCCGAAGGGTTTGAGTTGGGTGACCCGAATTTTTCTTTTTTTCGCTACGAAAAATTTGGTATAGATGAAGCACGTAGTCTGATTGAAAAATCCTCCTTGCTTACGAGTGCTCGGGCGTCAATTATACTGCTAGGAGTAGGCTCAATTACCACTGAAGCACAGCAAGCGCTACTTAAACTGTTTGAAGAGCCTCAACTGGGAATGACCTTTGTGCTACTGGCACCATTTGGGTCCCTCATCTCAACTCTTAAATCTCGATGTCTTCGCTTCGAAAATCAAGTCAAATTTGCTCCAGGAAATGTTCAGACTATAGCGAAAGATTTTTTGACCTGGCCCTATAAAAAACGAAGTGAGTGGATAGTGGCCACTCTTAAAGATGAGGATGATGCGCGAGATATGGTTCGAGCTTTTTTAAATAACCTCGAGTCAGAGTTATATGGAAAAATTGAAAAAAGTAAGGAGGTTCGCGAGTCACTTACTGATATCGCCAATTTTCGAGTATACCTAAACGATAAAGGTCCTTCACTTAAAATGATCCTCGAGCACTTTGCAGCGACCCTTCCAACTTTATGACAACGGCCAAACTACGCGAAAGGCGAGAGAGAATCATGCTTTTGAACCGGGAACTTCGGCACCTATACCCGGACGCTCGGATTGAGCTCAAATTCAAAAACCCTTGGCAATTATTGGTTGCCGTGCAGCTGTCCGCCCAAAGCACCGACCGTATGGTGAATAAAATAACTGAAAAGTTGTTTAAACGATATAAAACACTCGAGGATTATGTTGAAGCGGGGAAGACGCCGGAGGGAGTCGTTGAATTTACACAAATGGTACGTTCGTCAGGGTATTTTAATGCAAAAACTAAAAACATTTTAGCTGCGGCAAAAATGGTACATGATGAATTTGAGGGCGTAGTGCCAGATACTATCGACGAAATTCTAAAGCTGCCGGGGGTTGCAAGAAAGACTGCCACGGTAGTACTATCGACCGCATATAAAGTTATAGCGGGGGTCACTGTCGACACTCACGTTATCCGTTTTGTACAAAGGTACAATTTGTCAGACTACAAAGACCCAATTCGGATTGAACGAGACTTGATGGAACTTTTGCCCAAAGCAGAATGGCCATTATTTACTCACCGAGTGATCCATTACGGCAGATACTTAGCACCTGCGCGAAAGTACGACACTTCAAAAGACCCGCTCATTAAAATTTACCCCCCCGCTGCAAAACAATTCCGATCAAAATAACAGTTTACAGGTGAGTATCACAAAAATAAATAAAAAAGCCTAGGTGGGGGCGTGCCGTTTTTTAAGGAGCATCGCGACTATAAAAAATGGGGATAAAGGCTTTTTTATTTATTTTTTGTTATACTAACTCGCAAGACCTACATAGTAGGGTCCAAAATATATATGGCATACGATTTTAAACCTTTCGAGAAGAAAATTGTTGATATTACCGAGCGTTTGGTGCGCGAGCTTGCTGGTGTGCGCACGGGTCGTGCAACTCCGGCAATACTTGATGGTGTGCAAATTGAAAGTTACGGGACGCGTATGGGGCTCAATCAAGTTGCAAACATAGCCGTAGAAGATGCTCGAACTCTGCGTATTGTGCCCTGGGACCTCTCTCAAGCAAAAGAAATAGAGAAGGCTATAACTCTGGCAAACCTCGGGCTTTCTGTCGGGGCTGACGAAAAAGGGGTGAGAGTTTTCTTTCCCGACTTAACCGCCGACCGTAGGCAATCCCTAGTCAAAATCGCTAAAGAAAAAGTGGAGGAAACACGCACAGCCCTTCGCGCCGCTCGTGACGAAGTTTGGTCGGATATTCAAAAAAAGGAACGCGAGGGAATAATACCCGAGGATGATAAATTTCGATTTAAAGAGGATATGCAAAAAAAGGTTGATACAGCGAACGCTCAGTTTGACGAAATGTTAACCAGAAAAGAGAAGGAGATGTTACAGTAACCATATGTTGAGCTTTTTTCTTTTTATCGGGATACTTGTCGTGCTTATTTTAGCTCATGAATTTGGGCATTTTATTGTTGCTAAAGCGTTTGGAATTCGCGTTGATGAGTTTGGTATTTTCTTTCCTCCTCGTCTGTTTGGGAAAAAATTTGGCGAAACTACCTACACCATTAACGCTCTTCCGTTTGGAGGGTTTGTTAAAATTTTTGGCGAAAACGCTGACGAAACTACCACTGAAATTGAAAAAAGCCGAAGTTTTGTCCATAAACCTCGCCTTGTACAAGCTGCAGTTATAGTAGCGGGGATTATTTTTAACATCATATTTGCATGGATCATTGTCTCCGTGGGGTACATGATAGGCATGCAAACGTCAAAAGACCACATAGGGGTGGGGACCGTCGGGCAGGTGCACACAACGGTGGTCCAGGTACTACCCAATTCGCCTGCCGAAAAAGCGGGCATTAAGCCCAATGATATAGTTGAGAAAGTCCAAACTGCAACAGAAGCTTTACAAGAAAATTCTACGGCGACAGAAGTACAGCAATATATAACCGCTCATGGCGAACAAAGTATGGTCATTATGGTCAAGCGCGACAACAAGCCTCTAACTTTTGTAGCGAAGCCTGCGGAGGGAATTGTGCCCGGCCACAAAGCGCTTGGTATACAGTTGGATGATGTAGGAATATTGCGCCTCAACCCGCTCCTCGCGTTTGTACAAGGGGCGATAGTCACTAAGGAAATGACGATAGCAACCGCGGTCGGGCTCGGGTCGTTCTTCTACACCATTGCCCACGGTACTGCTAATTTTGGAGCAGTTGCGGGGCCTATTGGTATTGTCAAAATTGGGGCGTCTGCGGTCAGTCAAGGTATTGCAAATACTATTATTTTGACTGCACTTATTTCGATTAACTTAGCCATTATAAATATCATCCCAATTCCCGGCCTCGATGGTGGGCGACTCTTGTTTATTGTCATCGAAGCCATTACTCGTAAGCCCATTTCGGAGAAATTTGCCTCCAGGTTTACCATGGCAGGGTTAGCACTCCTTATAACCCTCATGCTTGTTATTTCCTACCATGACGTACTAAAACTATTAGGGTAGTACTAAAACAAAAACCCTGCAGCATCCAAAGATACTGCAGGGTAGGGTATGAAAGAACTTTTTTATTTTTATTTGTTTACGCAATCACCCGAACCGTACACGCCATGGGCGGATAGGGCTTAAGGGGGATTTGTCCGGCATGGAAGCCCATGGACACGATGTGCTCGACCTCAACGAGAGTGCCCGCGGGAAAGAAGTAAATTCCTTGCTCGTCTCGAAACTTCTCTCCATTCTCTACACAGTCGTGAGCGAATTGAAGAGAGTCGTGTTTAAAACCTCCGACTTCAATAGGATTGGGGAGTTCCACAATGCCGTAGGAACCGTTGCCATGACCGTAGGTCAGAAATTTTATTATGGGGCCTGCGGGGACTTGAGGTGTGAAATTCTCATCTCCTTCCCAAATCGACACATCTTCCAGACCGTGGATCAACTTAATAATGCGCTCATCCTCAAATACCGAAAGCCGTGACTCAATAGAATTATAGGTCGGTACAAACACGAACCTGCCCATCATTTTTTTCATATCGAGCGAGCGATTATATGCTGCTCGAATGCGATGATCGGATGTTTGCAAAACAAACTTCATTCCCGCTTTCCGTTGATAAATCGTGTACTCCTCTCTTTTTTGATGAACGAGACGAAACGAACGTCCGTCATCCAGGGTCACCAGATACAGACAATGAAGCGACAGGATCCAACCCTGGGACGCGCGCGATATCCGCCAAACGTCCAGACGGTTTGAATTTTCTCGGTTCATGGGGTTGGTCCGCACCCCCAATCTGCAAAGCCCATCACGCATCTCTGAGGTAGGCCGATCGAAAGGAACTACCATGCAGGGAGGCATGGTGTATTCCACAACTTGATCGACTTCGGCAACACTGAGAGTAATCCCTCCCTGTGCTTGTCGGTACTCAATAGAGCGGCCTTGTCGTTGTGAGAGAAACACATGTTCCTCCACCTCGTGGCCGATAACAATGGTGAAATAGGCACTCAGATTGCGCCAGTTTCCCGGTTCCATCGCCATAGCATAGCTCTCAACACCGTGGTCATTATTGAACAGGTGTTGAGGATCGATATTGAGTAAACCGGTCGCCTGATCAATTTTACAAGGGATGGATGTTCTGTTGTCTCCCTGATGCATGGTGACCTTGGCGTACAGGAATGGCTCATTATCGCCAGGGTTGGCAAAAATGAACCTTGTCATGTCAGGGTCAAACTCGTTAATCTCGGACATCTCAACAAACTCACTCATCTGTTGCTTCCTTTGCGTTTGCTTGCAGTGCAAGCGTTATTTCAAAACTTCTATTACCTCGGCTATAATAGAAGACAAAAGGATGTATGTCAAGCTTTTACGAAAGAGGGAAGGTTGTATGGGGGCGATATACCCGCCTCCCATTAATAAGAGTATTTTCCATCAAAATGATCTCAGTAATAGGGATAGTGAGCTCAAAAGGTTCAAAAAATTTAACTGCATCATCTGGCACCTCTTCCTTATCAAGCTTGGTTGCAAGCGTGACATGGAACATTTTTGGTTTGGGTTCAACTCCCATTTCTTTTATTATTTCATGTCGCAAATCATGCAGTTCTACCTCGTGGTCGGGTACGCGAAGATACCACGCATGGTTGTAGCCCTCTGGAGAGCCTGACTCGAGGTGGGTGTCGCGAAGTTCAATCTCAAATGCTCGTTTTTGAGATATGACGCGAGAGACACTCTCGATTATTTTAGAAACTGCTTCAGGTGTTCGGGGCCCCAAATACTCAAGAGTAATGTGTAAATTATTCGAGTTATGAATTTTGACATTCTCCGACGCGCCCAGGCTTGCAACTATTTCAAGAGCTTTAGGATGAGGAATAGCAATTGATAGATAATACGAAGCATGTGTTTTCTTGGCTGGGGTTATTGAGGAACTCACTGACCCTCCTATAGCAAGTCCAGTATGTACAATTTTTTTCATCTCAGGCCACGGGATACGTGACTCCTCGACTGCCGTGTTATGTGAGCCGCCATTTAAAAGAGAGTTTGTGGCAGGGTCAAAATACCAATGAGGCACCTCATCCAGTCTTCCAAATTTACCTAATATCAACGCGTCATTACCTAAATCTCTATTTACAAGCTGACCTTCTCGAAGGCGTATAAGGGCAGCAGCTTTTGACAGGTCAATGTTGCGCTCTTGTCGAGACAAAATACACACATGGTTAGTCTTTTCGGATTTTTGCACAATTACATCCGCCCTTGGTCCCTGTTGGGAGCGAAGGAAGGTAGGCATAGATGGTTTATCTGACACCACAAAAGAAATTTTAAATTTTTTTCCACCTTGTTCAACCCAGATTTCTTCGTAGTCTCCAATAGTTTTTTTATGTGCAATGTCTTGGGGGAGCTCAACGTGATGTTCACGAGCCGCGCTGTACTGCGCATGCAGGAGCGGCAGTGCTGTGTCCACTACTTTTTGCGGGTCACTGCTATATATTTTATTTAAAGAAGAAATAAGTCCAGACAGCCCAAAAGCTCGGTCAATTGGGTCTGTCGAAATTGTCCCTTTTCCTTCCCGGTCATCACGTCTCGCGTATTGGAGCATGCGAGCGATAGAGGGGTCATTCTCGACGCCTAAATGTCGCGCAACTATTTCGGATACACATAAGTCTTTACCGTGATGATCCAAGGGACCTCCTCCAACATCAAGGGCGAGTATTCCTTCAGAAAGGAGAGAGTCGAAAGTAGCGTCAGGGGGGAGTGAATGCATAATTTTTACCTGTGCAGTGGCTACCTCACTGTAGAGAGTATTACCAAATGTTTGCAGCAAAAAAATAGCTACGATAGTGTCCGGCTGGGGCCTGGTTGGAAGGAGGATGGTAGAAATCGGCTTCATAAGCATAATTTCTACCATAGTAATTTTAAAAAGTAAATACCCCGATCAGCTTGCGCTGGTCGGGGTTTGAAGAGGTTACACCTCTTTTTTTTCTGTATCTTGGTGGGTAATTTTGGGAGGCGGTGTTACTGTGGCGAGTAGCCCATGCTCTTCAGCGGCACGTTTAGTGGGATGGATTATTTGTCCTTCTCTTAAAACATGCGCAAGATCGTGTCCTATTGGGACGTTTGTCCAGACCAAATAGTCTGTATACTCCTTTCCAAATAAGAAGGTTATCCCTTCAGGGTTGGTCATCACACAACGCCATTGCCCATCAGAAACCCGCCTTTCTACGAAAACGTAGATTTTTTGCTTGGGATCCTGTAAGTCGTAGCTGCAAGCGCATACGCCGGGTAAACCATTGAGTAAATCCACCGGATCTACCACCATGTCGGCATATTTGTCTATCACATCCTGGATCATATAAGGAATATCGTACTCATTGTTCCAGAATGCAATATAATCCTCGTGCGTAGCTTTAAGACCCTCAACCAGCTTTCGTCCAACAGGAGTGTCTAGTATAAGAAGAGTCTCTCCAGTTGGAAGTGGATATCCGACATACGTCCTTCGTTGACCTTGGTTTGGAATTGAGCGGGGTCGGAACATCCGGGGATTTTCCCCTATGCATTCATACCCACGTTCAATATATGGAGCCGGCAGAACCAACAGATGGTCAAAAAATGCTGATGCCCACCCCACAATGAAGTTAAGGTCAGCGAGGAACATCTCGCTACTTACCATGCTGAGAATTGCTTCCTGCATGATTGGTCTAAGTTCAAGGAGGATTCGTAGTGCCCCAGCATCTTCTGGAGACTGCGGTATTAAGAATTTACCTCCTTCAATCAACCATCCTCCGCTTTTAGTCCGCTTACGTTGCGGAAAGTGGAGTCTAAGGGGGTGCTGGCTTCCTTCAAAGAGAGACACTTCTCGAAACAGTGGTATTGCGTGTCCACCTCGAGGAAGAGTGTCAGCCATACTCTCTTCGATATATTGGATAACCTCACCGGGTGTACTGTCAGGATGGAGCCTCTGCGCTATGAATGTCCGCAGATACTCCCGCTTTGCAAAAGCTTCGCCAGCAATTTGCTCCTCTGCCGAAACACTCCGATCCAAGAGTTCCTCCGTTTCCAAATCATTCTTGGACCACTCTCTCAACTCCTTTTTAATTTCGTGAGTAAGTGATTGAGCGTCAGTCGCGATATCGGCCGCTTCTTTTCCAGCTTTTTTAGCTGCTTGAAGAAGCGCATATTTTTCACGTAAGGTTTGAGCCATGTGAACTTTCCTCTGTCTGTTTTTACTGAACAAATCGATTAGGAGTGTTAAGAACAAAACCAGAATATATACTACAATAAATAAAATTATAGGTCAAATTTCTTCAGATATAAAAAATCCGCATGGGATTCATGCGGGCGAACAGTTGAGTCATGTGACCCCCTTCTGAGTGTGTGAAGGAGGATGGAGAAAGGTAGGCGTAAACTGGCCAAACCCTACAGGTGGTCGAGTGTGGCGGTCCTCAATTGCAGATAGGGCCCAGGTTTTCTGAGTCATATATGGTGTGTAGTGTGCAAAGGTTTTCAGTAGACGGGGACTCACCTCCTTTTCGCGGTCTTGTAAGTGGTTAAACAATATGTCCCAGAGTTTTCCTGCTTGGCGGGCAAGTTTAGTGTTTGACGCTATGCGTATCATCCACAAGCACGCAATTTCGCGGCGCTTCTGATCCGGAAGGCGCTCAGCTAGCTGCAGATGGAGTCCAAACACAGGTGCAAACCCAGTGGCGTTTGATGCCAAAGGTTTCTGGTCAAGTGTTACGTGGTTTGGAATGGCGTTCAATAGCGCCTCCATGTCTCCTAGACGGATTTGCACACAACAGAATTGGAATGTGCAGTAGTTCTGACACCGATAATATACAAATTTTGACATATGTCAACTGAGCTGTTCACCTCCTATACAGAAACATAAATTCTAAAGAGAATAAAAAAAATGGAGACATTTAAAAAGCGTTGGCATAGCTTGTTTTTTCCCGTACAATGGCTCCAATAACGAAATAATCATGAAACAATCCCACCTGTTCACTAAGACGCGCCGCGAAGCTCCAAAAGACGAGGTTTCGAAAAATGCACAATTGCTCATTCGCGCAGGCTTTGTACACAAAGAAATGGCGGGGGTATATTCGTTTTTGCCACTCGGCTTAAAAGTTATAAATAATATAAAACGTATTGTTGCAAAGGAGATGGAAAAATTGGGTTCTGTAGAAATTTTAATGTCGACTCTCCAAGATAAAGAAAAGTGGGAAACCACTGACAGATGGAGTGATGAAAAAGTAGATGTCTGGTTTAAGTCCCAATTAAAATCTGGCGCCGAAGTTGGCTTTGGATGGTCCCATGAGGAGCCTATAACTTCTATGATGAACTCGCATATAGTGAGCTATCATGACATGCCGCGGGTAGTTCATCAATTCCAAAATAAACTTCGAAACGAAGTACGCGCAAAAAGTGGAGTAATGCGCTGTCGTGAATTCATCATGAAAGATATGTACTCGTATGCATTAAATGAGGACGAACATATGAGCTTCTATACTAAGGCAATGGACGCGTATATGAATGTATATAAAGCTGTTGGGTTGGGAGACATAACCTATGTTACTTCGGCTTCCGGAGGGGTTTTTACCGAAAAGTTTAGTCATGAATTCCAAACTATTTGTGATGCTGGAGAAGATATTATTTATGTACATAAGGATGGTAAATTAGCGCTTAACGAAGAAATCTTCAATGAAGGAACACTCGAGAAACTAGGTGTTAGTCAAACTGATTTTGAAAGTAAGAAAGCTGCTGAAGTTGGAAATATTTTTACTTTTGGTACCAAAAAATGTGAAGAACTAGGATTACTTTTTACTGATGAAGATGGTACGAAAAAACCGGTATTTCTAGGATCCTATGGTGTTGGGATAACCCGTTTAATGGGAGTATTAGTTGAAGTATTTGCTGATGAAAAGGGGATGGTGTGGCCCCACGCGGTGGCTCCTTTTCAGGTGCACTTAATAGAAATAGGAAATAATAATGAGGACGTAAGAGCCGAAGCTCAAGAATTATACCGTGAACTCAATGAAGCTGGTGTTGAGGTGTTGTGGGACGACCGCGAAGCTCGAGCGGGAGAAAAATTTACGGACTCGGACTTAATTGGAATACCTCTTCGGGTCATTGTGTCAGAAAAGACTCTGGCTGCAGGTAAGTTTGAATGTGTTGAGCGCTCAACTGGCCACATAACCCACAAAAGTATTTCAGAGCTAATCGGGCATCTTACAGAATGAGAACCGAAGCAAAACAAGATGAAAGGAGCATTGCGGAGCGCGTCGGCGTGAGCATAGCAAATTTTCAGCAGAAAATTATGTGTGCTCCTAGAGTCTTGGTTTTGCAAAGTTATTAAAATTATGCGTAACCCCCTTAATAAAATACTCCCACTTTTTTCAAATGATGTAGGGATAGATTTAGGAACGGCAAACACGCTGGTGTATTTACGTGGGAAAGGAATTGTGGTTAACGAGCCCTCGGTTGTTGCAGTCAACCAAAAAACAAATCAAGTGGTGGCAGTAGGGAAGGCCGCAAAAGAAATGCTCGGGAGAACACCAGGGCACCTTGTTGCGGTACATCCGCTTGTCGACGGTGTGGTGTCTGACTTCGAAGCAACGGAGGAAATGCTTGCGTATTTAATAAAGCGCGCCCAAGGAGTGTCGCGCAAAATGCTTGGGCCACGAGCAGTGATTGGGGTGCCCTCCGGCATAACCAATGTTGAGATGCGGGCGGTCAAAGATGCTGCGCAAAATGCGGGAGCCAGGGAAGTATATATAGTAGAGGAGCCAGTTGCAGCGGCACTTGGAATTCGCCTTCCTATACGTGAAGCGGTGGGGAGTATGATAGTGGATATTGGTGGAGGCACGACAGACATTGCAGTCTTGTCGCTCGGAGGGATTGTACGCGCAAAAAATCTCCGTATAGCTGGAGATAAACTCAACAAAGATATTATTTCCTATGTGCGATCAGAGTTTAAAATACTTATTGGCGAAAAAACAGCAGAAGATATTAAAATTGCTATTGGTTCCGTAACTGAAAACGACGAACGACTGGAGGCTGTGGTACGAGGGCGTGATCTTATTACAGGCCTGCCCCGAGAGATAATGCTTAATGACTCTGATATTCGCGAAGCAATTTCACAGTCAGTCGACACTTTGGTCGAAGGTGTTCGTGAGGTTTTAGAGACAACACCTCCAGAAATATTGTCTGATATTATGCGCTCAGGAATAGTGCTCACCGGTGGTGGTGCACTTATTAAGGGGCTCGACCAGTTACTCGTCCAGTGGCTTAAGGTCCCGGTTATAGTAGCGGACGATCCACTTACCGCGGTAGTTCGAGGTACTGGAGTTATTTTAGAAAATCTTGATCTACATCAAGATATTTTACTTGAGCATGAAGAAGACATCTCATAATTCGTATACAAAACCTAGCTTCATTGCAGGAGGAGTGATAGTGGCTTTGGTAGTTGCACTATTGCTTCGTTCATTTATTGCAGGCGCTTTGACTCAAGCGCTCGGACCATTTAATATATACAACCCATTTTCCTTTGGGATTGCACAGTTTACGTATAGGGCTCAGATGGTGAGCGAAAATGAAGCATTAAAAGCAGCGCTCGCATCAACTACTGCACATGTGTTGGATAGAGACCTTCTGTATCAAGAAAACATTGACCTCAAAGCTCGTTTTGGTAGAGATGCCAACCAAAAAACCATACTTGCAGGGATTCTCCTGCGTCCACCTGGTGTGCCATACGATACGTTAGTTATAGATGCGGGAAAACAACAGGGTCTACAAGTGGGTAATTATGTTTCCGGTGGAGGCACCACAATTATAGGGGAAATTGACCAAGTCTATACCGGAACCTCTCGGGTAGTACTTTTCTCTGCGCCGGGTCAGAGTCATCAGGCGCTACTGAGCGAAAATTCAACCCACGGAGTGGTCCCTATGTCTCTGGAGGGTCAAGGTGCCGGCTCGCTCGTTGGGGAAGTGCCTGCTCATACACAAGTGTCTATAGGTGATCCTATAATTTTTTCAGGTTTAAGTGACGAACTTTTTGGATTAGTAACAGCAGTTGACGCTAAAGCAGGTGAGTCTTTTGAAAGAGTGTACTTACACTTGCCCGTTAATCCACTTGAGCTTCGCTTTGTTGAAGTGTTAGTTAATTAAAATATGATGTGGCTTTCATATAGTATAGTAGTGTTGCTTTTACTGGCGTTTAGTATTCCTTGGTGGGGTTTGACTTTAGTTGCGCTCGGTATGGGTGTTATGGGAGGAAATTTGATACTAGTTACTGTTTGTGCCTTTATTGCGGATTGTATATATGGTCCACCTGTTGGGATATTTCATGTTATAACTTTGCCACTAACTTTATCTGTTCTTATTCTTTTTAGCTTACGTCACTTTATATTGAAGGGAATGAGACAGACTAACCAAGGGTGGCTGTAGTATACTAGTGTCGCATGAGACTTTTTTCTAAAAAACGGATCAGAAGAAGTGAAATACAACCTGATGAGATATTAATTGATGCGTCAAATGTTTCGGATTTTAATAGAGACCAGTTTGAAGGACGTATTGAACGGCCCCTTAACCGCAAATCTTTTGTTGCCTCAGGAGTAGTGATTCTTCTCATGTTTAGCGCTCTACTTTTAAGAGCAGGGAATTTGCAAATAGTACACGGGGCAAGTTTTTCAGCTCAAGCGCGGGAAAATCAACTGTCACAAAAAATACTTTTTGCAGATCGTGGAGCAATTGTAGATCGCACTGGTATGCCTCTTGCGTATAATGAAAAAACTTTAATAGAGAGTGATTTTTCGGCACGTGTGTACGCCTCAATTAGAGGTATTGCACATGTAATAGGCTATGCGAAGGCGCCGGCTAAGGACTCGTCAGGAGTATATTACCGGAATGCTTTTTTTGGTGTTGACGGGGCTGAAAAAGCCTTTAATACGCAGCTCGCCGGTATAAACGGTTTGAAACTAACAGAAACGGATGCGCACAGTAAGGTCATATCCGAAAGTGTTACACAGTCACAGCAAACAGGTGCACAAGTTACTCTTTCATTAGATGCAAAAGTGACCCAGGGGCTATATGACACCATCGCTAAGCTTGCAGAGCAGTCAGGATTTCAAGGTGGTGCGGGAGTGATTATGGACGTGAACACGGGAGAGATTTTAGCCATGACAAGTTATCCGGAATTTTCGCAACAAGCTCTTGTATCGGGTGATGTTGAGTCGATGCAGGCAAGTAATGCGGATAAACGCCAACCATTTTTAAACAGAGCTACAAGTGGGCTGTATGCTCCGGGCTCTATTGTTAAACCTATTGTTGCAACTGCTGCACTCACCGAAGGCGTAATAAGTGAAAATAAACAAATACTCTCGACAGGTTCTATTAGTATCCCAAACCCGTATGACAAGACAAAGCCTTCAGTCTTTCGCGATTGGCGAGCTCAAGGGTATGTGGACGTTAGACATGCAATAGCTGTTTCGTCTGACGTATATTTTTATGAAGTTGGGGGAGGGTATCAAGATCAACCCGGGCTTGGGATAGAAAGACTGGATAAATATTTTCGAATGTTTGGATTTGGAGGAAACACGGGGCTTGAAGGCTACCCTGAGCAAGCAGGAAATATTCCTACAGCCTCATGGAAAGCTAAAAATTTTCCAACAGACCCAACATGGCGGATAGGAGACACTTACCACACCTCAATTGGGCAGTATGGTATGCAAGTAACGCCACTTCAAGCGGTTCGTGCGGCCTCGGCAATTGCCAATGGGGGCACATTACTGACTCCAACCCTTCTTGCAAGCTCCACTCCTCGGGGTGTTACTCTTCAAGTTTCGGACCATGCGCTCCAGGTGGTACGCGAAGGAATGCGCATTGGAGTAACAGAAGGGATATCTGGAGCCGTTAAATTGGATTTCCTGAATGTAGCTGCTAAAACAGGTACTGCACAAATTGGAGCACATAATGAATTTATTAATTCATGGATGATAGGATTTTTCCCGTACGAACATCCTAAATATGCGTATGCAATGGTGCTTGAGAGGGGTCCGGCGCATACGCTCATGGGAAGTCCGGCGGCAATGGGGCAATTTTTGCAATGGTTATACGAAAACGCACCACAATATGTGGAGCAGAAGTAAAAAATATATTCAGTCCAATAGTAAACATTGACTTATCCTCCTTTTTTGCTATCCTACTGTAGCTATACATCATAATATATATGACAATTACAGAAGAATTTATATCACAGGAAAAATTTGAAGAACTAACACACGAGTTGGAGGAACTTCGTACAACTCGCCGTCGCGAAGTAGCAGAGCAATTGGAATATGCTCGTTCGCTTGGTGACCTTTCTGAAAATGCTGAATACCAAGAAGCCCGCGAAATGCAATCATCCGTTGAAGAGCGTATTCAGAAGCTCGAAGGGATTCTCAAGACTGCAAAAATTGTGCGCAGCGCAAAAACTGATACGGTCGGCATGGGTTCAACAGTTTCGGTACAAAAAATTGGTGCTGATGATAAGCACACCTACATCATAGTTGGAGCTGAAGAGGCTGACCTTTTTGCAGGTAAAATCTCGTACCACTCACCACTCGGTGCAGCACTTCTTGGAAAGAAGAAAGCAGACGAATTTTCCTTCCACACACCAAAAGGCACCCAAAAATACAAAATCTTAAAGGTTGAGTAATTTTAACTATTTGTATTACAAAAAGTTTAAAGCCCGAACAGTAAATGTTCGGGCTTTTCTCATACTGTGTAAGTATGAGCTATGGTGTTCTCAATAAAGTAAGGAATAGAGATAAAAGATCAGGGTCACCATTGTGTGGTGACCCTGTACTAAAATGTCTCTTCTATCTTACCTGCTCGAAGTCATTGAGAACTCCTCTATTCTTTTCGGCAGACCGTTTGGCCTGTCGCCGTTTTGGATTCCAGTGGATGCTCGGATCCTTCTTGCTTAAGAGAGGATTCAGGGGCGATCTCCACCGGCGTCGACCACCCTTCGAGATGTTCATCTCGATATTGCCGTTATCCCAGCCACGTTTCTTGGAACGCGTGCCGGAAGAGAACGGGAGCATCGTGCCGTGATTCTCGTAGCGATGCAGATTGAATCGCTGCCGAATAGACTTTAATAACATATCTTCGTCCAGCTCATGCCCATAGTCACGCACGTAATCTTCGAATCGCTCGAAGCTTGGGCGAATGCTCATAGGTTCCTCGGTTTCCAGTAAACTTTGGATTCCTGCTCTGAACCCGCGCTGATGCATTAATTGCTCCTGTAGGATCCGAGCTGCCTCAATGGCGCACGGATGAGGTTCATCAAAATGTTCATCAAGGCTGGATACAGTCCCGGAACACACCATACATTTGTACTGTGTTTGCGATAGCATCTGCAGCTCCTATGAGATAAACCAACTCCATGGAGTATAATGGCACTTTATAATACATATGTCAAGCACTACAGAAATGTTAAAAAAAGCTGTATGCTTCCTGTATGTTTTGGGCAGATAGGTTAGCCAAGGAAATTGGTGAAAAATATGCTGAACGTATAAAAAACGGTGAGTCTCTTGTGGTGCGTGATGAAAAAACTCTTTCAGGCCGGGTTCACGTAGGCTCTATGCGGGGCGCGGCTATTCATGGGGTTGTATCAGAGGCTCTCACAGACCTAGAGGTTACAAACACCTTTTATTGGGAGCATAATGATTTTGATGTTTTTGACAGCGTCCCTGGGTATTTACCCCACCCCGAATTTGAGCCGTACCTCGGTATGCTTTTAATGGATGTACCTTCACCTGAACCAGGTTTCAATAATTTTGCCCGGTATTATGGTCATGAATTGCAGCAAGTTATAGAAAATGCTGGTTTTAGCCCCACGTTCTATTGGGGCAGCGAAGTGTATCTTTCGGGACGTATGGATGAGGCGATCCGTGAGGCACTAGCGCATGCGAGCGATATTAAACGCATATATAAGGAAGTTTCAGGAGGGGAGCGTAATGAAAACTGGCTGCCAATTAATGTTGTGTGCCCTCAATGCAAAAAAGTAGCAACTACTGATGCGACCGATTTTGATGGAGAGACTGTCGCAGTTATATGTCGGGTCAAAAAAGTAGACTACACCTCTGGGTGTGGATTCGAAGGTCGAGTGTCTCCGTTTGCGGGAAAGGCAAAACTTCCTTGGAAGCCCGAGTGGGCAGCTAAGTGGAAGATTATGGACGTGAGTGTAGAAGGGGGAGGCAAAGACCACTCGACCAAAGGTGGTTCCCGTGACGTGGCCACTCGTATATCACGAGAAGTTTTTAAATACGAGCCTCCCTTTGATATACCCTACGAATTCTTTTTAGTTGGGGGCAAAAAAATGTCTTCGTCTAAAGGCCGAGGTTCAAGTGCAAAAGAAATTGCCGACCTTATGCCCGCTCATATATTTCGATTAGCGTTATTATCTAAAGACTACAATCAAGCATTCAATTTTGACCCAGAAGGCGACACTATTCCGGTACTGTACGACTTATACGACAAATTAGCCGAAGGGTACTGGTCGGGCAGTAAGGATGATTACGCAAGGCTTTTTACTTTTGTGCATCCAATGCACAAGGTGCCATCACAGCTATTTTTACCCCGTTTTTCGCAAGTGGCTTTTTTAGCACAAATGCCCCATATGAATTTTTTGAATGAAATTGAAAAACTCAAAGGTTCAAATTTGACTGAAGCTGAAAGAATTGAGGCAAATGAGAGGAAACAGTATGCTTTGTATTGGCTTCAAAATTATGCGCCTGAGAAGTTCGTTTTTAAGTTGCAAGAATCTCTTCCTATTGCTGCGCAAAACATTACCCCAATTCAAAAAAATGCTTTACGAGAATTGCTGGAATTTATTAAATCTGAGCCACAAATGCCCGAAGGAGATGTGTTACATCATAAGTTACATGAAATAAAAGAGTCACAGAAAATTGCTCCTTCTGAACTTTTTAGTGCTATTTATAACTGTTTTTTAGGAAAAGCCCACGGACCCAAGGCAGGGTGGTTTTTGTCGGTTCTTGACTATACCTTTGTTATCCAAAGACTTACAGACGTAGTTGTCTAAGCCGATTTTCAATAAAATATTCTATACTTCTTGCGAGATTAGATCTTGTGATTTGTAAAATATGGCCCTATATAAGGACGTTTAGCGAGGCTTCGATCTAAAAAGCCTCGTTTTTATTGTTTTGTGGATAACAAACTCTACGCAGTGGGTTAAGGTGGCATATACTGTATATTAGTGGGACAAAGTGGGTGAACACGAAAATACCATGCTTATCGGAGAATACCTACACACACTAGACAGTAAAAAGCGCATTTCGTTGCCGACTAAATTCCGCAAAGAAGTAGGGAAGAAGGTGGTACTTACGCGAGGGTTAGATTCATGTTTGTTCATGTTTCCGGAAAAAACTTGGGCCACTATCGCTGAGAAACTAGTTAATTTGCCGTTTGGCCAAGCAGATACGCGAGGGTTAAGCAGATTTTTACTTTCCGGTGCTGTTGAGAGCGATGTGGATGGTGCGGGGCGCATACTTGTTCCAGATTTCTTAAAAGATTTCGCAGATTTAAAGTCTCGAGTGATATTGGCAGGAGTTTCAGACAGAATCGAAATTTGGAACGAAAAAACTTGGGAGGAATATAAACACCGGATTGAAAAGAGTGCCGATCAGATGGCCGAAAAATTAGGTGACTTAGGGATATTGTAGGCCGCATCCTAATGGACGTTAGGGTCGCACTTTAAAGGACAAAAGCGCGACACGATTCTGCAGAATCGCATAATTTCAACTAGATCGTATGAAAACTAAACCTTTGACAAAAAGTCGTGCGCAAGAACATCTCCCCCGAGAGGAGGATGTTCGTGCACATGACACAGATACGCTAACTGAACACACCCATACTTCTGTCATGGTTGAGGAAGTGCTTGAGTTACTAGCAATTCAACCTAATGATGTAGTGCTTGATGCCACAGCAGGTCTTGGCGGTCATAGCTTTGAAATACTTTCGCGTACTCTTGGCACTGTCTTAGCTCTCGACGCAGACGCACAGGCGGTAAAAGAGACTCGTGCCCGCTTAGAGAAGTTTGGCGATAGGGTAGAGGTGGCCGAAGGTAACTTCAGTACTACGGAGAAAATTCTAAAAAAATACGAAGTGCCGCGTCTCAACAAAGCTCTTTTTGATTTGGGATGGAATTCCACGCAATTATTGTCGGGGCGTGGTTTTTCTTTTTTACATGACGAACCATTGAACATGAGCTATGGCCTCCATCCTGAAAGTGGGTTTACTGCACAGGAGATACTTGCGGAATGGGACGAAAAAACCTTAGCCGATGTTTTCTATGGCTACGGTGAGGAACAGTACTCTCGAGGTATCGCCAAAGCAATTGTAGAAAGACGAAAAGTTAAACAATTAGAAACAACGCTTGAGCTGTCTGAATTAGTTCGTGATTCCGTGCCGGCAGGGTATAGGCATGGGCGAATTCATCCTGCCACTAAAACATTTCAAGCTTTGCGAATTGCAGTCAATGACGAGTTGGGAGTGATAGAGAAAGGTGTGCTGGGAGCTTGGGCCCACCTCGAGCCTCAGGGTCGAATTGCGGTTATAACTTTTCACAGTATTGAAGATCGGGTGGTCAAGCGTCTTTTTCAGACACTAGTTAAAAGTGACGAAGGGCAACTAGTAAATAAAAAAACCCTAGTACCTTCAAGAAAGGAGGTGCTGGCAAACCCGCGGGCCCGCAGTGCAAAACTACGCGTTATTGAAAAGAAGTAATAAAGTAACCAAATTACACACCATGCCACTAAAACTCAACCTCAACCTTCAAAAATTGCCGCTCTACAATAGGTACCTTACTCGTGTTGCAGCAACACTTGCAATTTTTTGTACCATATCAGTTTTTTTGTATGGTATATTTTTATTAATGGCTGTGACCCATACGGCGTCGAGAAGTGCAGCCGAGCGTCAAATAACTTCTATATCTGCTCATTTGGGAGATATTGAGGCTCAATATTTGACTGAGCAGCAAACGCTAACCCCCAAGCGTGCTCAGGAGCTTGGATTTGTCAAACCTCTGACGGTGTCGACCGTATATGCTACTGCTAATACTCATACCCTAACCCTCAATACAATACGGTGAAACAAGGTGCGACATTTGTAGTGCGCGTCAGAGTTTTGACGATTCTTTTTGCGTGTATAGCGCTCATTATAATTGCACGATTATATACCCTGCAAATTATTCATGGGTCGGCCTACGTTCAGCGTGCAAATGCGCAATTTCTTGAGCCCGCGAGCCCTTTGCTCGATAGAGGAAATATTTATTTTACTGACAAGGCAGGTATACGAATTACCGCAGCAACGGTAAAAGAAGGTTTTTCTTTGGCAGTGAACCCTAATAAAGTTAAAAATCCTGAAGATCTTTTTAATGCTATACAAGCAGTAACCCCTATTGACCATGACGAGTTTATAGTGCGTGCTACTAAAAAAGGAAGCGCCTACCAACTTGTCGCGCAACATCTTGATGCAAGTGTCGGGAAAAGTCTTCAGTCTAAGCAACTGTCCGGCTTAATTATACAAAACGATCGATGGAGGCTGTACCCCGGCCACACTCTGGCGGCCCAAGAATTAGGGTTTGTGGCCTATCGAGGCGACCAGCAAGTGGGACGGTATGGCTTAGAGAAATTTTATGACCCACTCTTGACCAAAAGTGAGAGTGGATTATATAAAAACTTTTTTGTAGAGCTTTTTGGTAATGTTAAATCAGCTGTGCAGGGTGAACAACATCAAGGGGACATAGTCACAACCATAGAACCAACTGTACAGTCAGAACTCGAGCGGCAGTTGGCAATATACGACCAAACTTGGCATCCAAAATTGTCGGGTGGCATTATTATGGATCCTCAAACAGGGGCTATTATGGCGATGGCCGTGTACCCAACATTCGATCTTAATGAATTTAATACGCAAAGGAATGGTCTTATATACGCAAACCCACTTGTTCAAAATGTGTACGAAATGGGGTCTATTTTAAAACCACTGACAATGGCCGCAGGGATTGACTCTGGAGCAATTACTGCAAGCTCAACGTATAATGACACGGGTTGTATTACTGTAGATAAAAAGAAAATATGTAACTTTGATGGTAAAGCACGGGGTGTGATCCCTATGCAACAAATACTTAGTCAATCCTTAAATGTGGGAGCGTCATACGTAGCAACCCGCATGGGTACGGCCACTATGCGGGATTATTTTCTTAATAAATATGGATTTGCAACCACAACAGGAATTGACCAACCTGGAGAAATTAAAGGAATTACGACAAACCTTAAAAGCTCCCGTATCGTTGAGTTTGACACAGCTTCTTTTGGGCAGGGTATAGCAATTACCCCTATAGCGACCGCTCGAGCTCTTTCGGTCTTGGCAAATGGGGGATATTTAGTGGTTCCACATTTAGTTAAAGAAATTCACTATGACTCGGGTCTCACCGACTCAGTTCCGTGGGATACAAAAAAAACCCAAGTTCTAAAACCAGAAACATCAATTGCAGTTTCCCGCATGCTTACCGAGGTGGTCGATACTTCACTTGCAAAAGGGGAGGATAAGATAGAGCATTACAGTGTGGCGGCAAAGACTGGTACGGCTCAGATTGCGGACCCTGTGCAGGGTGGATATTATGACGATAGGTATTTACACAGTTTTTTTGGATACTTCCCTTCGTATGATGCAAAGTTTATAGTGTTTCTGTTTGCTCTCGAGCCTAAAGGAGCGCCGTATGCGTCGCAGACTTTGGCGCCCCCTTGGCACTCATTGACGCAATTTCTTATTAATTACTACACCGTTCCTCCTGATAGATAATAATGAAAAACATTTTTAAAAAAATTGTTGTTACCATTCTTCGCGCAGAAGCAAAAATGGTTCTTGCAAAGTATCATCCCCATATTGTGGCAGTAACCGGAAGTGTCGGCAAAACTTCAACTAAAGATGCTATTTTTGCAGTACTAGCTGAATCTCTCCATGTTCGCAAAAGTAATAAGAGTTTTAATAGCGAAATAGGTCTACCACTTACCATACTAGGTATACCAAATGCCTGGAATAACCCTTTTCGTTGGATGCAAAACATACTGGATGGGTTGTTGCTTATATTACTTCCCTCCAAATATCCTACCTGGCTCGTGCTTGAAGTGGGTGCCGATAGGCCGGGCGACATTTCTTCGCTCGCTTCCTGGCTTCCTGTGGATATAGCGGTCATTACGCGACTACCTGATGTCCCTGTGCATGTAGAATTTTTTACCTCTCCCGAAGAAGTGGTTAAGGAAAAACTGTCTCTTATTGATGCCATAAAAAAAGATGGAACATTGCTCATATATGCAGATCAAAAAACCGCTCTTGCTAAATCGAAAGCAGAAGTCAGGGGTATACAAACAGTGCTCTTTGGCCTTTCCCATGAGGCTTCTGTTCGATTAGATGACTTTGAAGCGGTGTTTGAATCCGTACCAGACCATACATTGCCGCTCGGTATGCAAGCCACGCTTCATATAGGTGAAAATTCAGCGCCGGTCGCAGTTATGGGTGTATTAGGTATACATTCACTCATTCCTATACTTGCAGCTGCTGCAGTCGCGCAAAGTCTGTCATTTCAAATGAATGATATTGTGGAAGGTATATCTAAATACGAACCGCCTCGAGGTCGCATGCGACTACTGCCGGGTATAAAAGATACTCTTATAATTGATGATACTTACAACGCTTCTCCTGCTGCTGTAGAAGCAGCATTGGAAGCATTAGTGCTTTTAAAAAAGGATGATAAGAATCTACCACCTGTCTCTGGGGGTGCCAAACTAGACGTTGGCATCCCTCTCGGTGGCCGAATTGAAGTCTCTCGGGGCGTCGTTGCTTCGCACGACATCCCTCTCGGGCGGCGAATTGAAGTCTCTCGGGGCGTCGTAGCTTCGCACGACATCCCTCTCGGACGGCGAATCGCCGTCCTCGGGGACATGCTGGAATTGGGTAAACATAGTGTGGATGAGCATAAAAAAATAGGGAAAATCGCAGCCCAAACAGTTGATATTCTTATAACGGTTGGATTTCGAGCACGGGATATAGCAGAAGGTGCGTTGAATAATGGTATGGCAGAGGGTTGTATTTTTCAGTACGAAGATTCTGTCAGAGCCGGCCTCGATTTGCAAGAAATGATTCAAGAAGGGGACTGCATCCTCGTTAAAGGTTCTCAGAGTATACGTACCGAAAAAATTGTTGCTGAGCTTATGAAAGAGCCAGAGCGTGCGCGTGAGCTCCTCGTGAGGCAAGAATCTGATTGGAAAAAACGATAATGTATGGAAAAGGGAAGTAGCGTTTGAGTTTTATTTTTTATATAGTGGGGAAGTGATACGGGCTGTAGTATACCGGCAGTACGCGTCCATGGGGTGGATGTAGACTGGGTTCGATTCCCAGCAGCCCGAACGAACGAAGTGAATGCGAACCGTAGTCTAAAATTGTATCTGCTCATACTTATCTTCTATTTTTGGTCGTCGTTGCGAGGCATCCGAAGCAATCCAGGGGCAGTGCTAAAAATCTGGATTGCTTCTCCCAGCACAGTGGGATCGCAAAGACGGAGGGTGGGAGCAGTTACCTAAAATTAGTTTGACGAAAGTACATTCGTATGTTTTTATAATAAAAAATGTTATTGTGATTAGACTTTGTGAAACAAGGTAGCTAAAATACGTTGTAAAATAAGGATTTAATAGGTTTGACGAGATAGTAAGGGAAGGGGGTTTGTAGAGTTGATTTTTTGTCAACACCTTCCTATTGACCACCCTTCAAAAAAGGAACATCATATCTTTACCTCTAGGGTTTGCCCGGAGGCCTTTTTTGTTTATAGGTAACCCCTATTCTTTATCTAAAGCTTAACTACAAATTAATTTACTATGCCTTTTACTGCCACCACTCTAGCGCTTGCGTTTTCGACAGTATTTTCTACAGCGACACCAGCCAAAATAGTTGTACCTCCGCCACCCCAGCCTGTACCTAAGGTAGAAACAGTGAAAGAGCGCGTTCAAGCGTACTTTGCTGATATACCAATCATGGTGGCTATTTCTGGTTGTGAATCCTTTTATAGGCAATACGACACTAACGGTAAAATTTACCGTGGAGAAATAAATAATAAGGACGTGGGTCTCATGCAAATCAACGAACACTATCACTTAGATGATTCAAAAGCGCTGGGCTACAACATCTACAGTATTGAGGGAAATCTCTCCTACGCTCGCTATTTGTACGAACAAGAAGGCACTGCACCTTGGGACTCCTCAAGTTACTGCTGGTCGCAATCTAAAGAGGCACGCAGACTTGCAGCAAATATTAAGTAAAAGGTTTCCACGAAGCTCGTGCTGTGCTCGCATATGTTGCTAACTGTAGCAAGCCGCCTACAATCGCTAAACTTTGGACGAAGCTCAAAATGTTATAGTTTGCCACAAACAAAATTAATGCTAAGGAAATAAAAATTAAATACAAACTTAGCAGTAGTGACACAACGCGTGTCTTTATATCAACAATAAGTAAAATTCCAAAAAGAATTTCAAAAGCAATTATAGCAACGGCGAGATTTGTTGCGTACGATTGAAATTGAGAAATTGAACGCAAAAAACTTTCATATGAAGAAAAATGAATAGCTTTTTGAACTCCGCTTATAAAGAAAAAACTACCCATCAATATACGACCCGCAATGGGTACAAAAACTTTTAAACCTTCAGTCATTAATCCAGTATACTCCAATACGTACTCTGTATATAGGTCGCAAAAGGTATATTGTGCGACCTATCCACTCTAGAACAAAGCCCGAACTAGGGTAAAATGCAGAAGTGGAAAAAAAAATAAAAAGATTTCGTGCTGCCCTATCCCCTGACTTGAAGATGGTTTTTTCAAAATTAAATTCACCAAATAAGATTCAGGATTATTTAGATTTGCTCCCAATTAATTTTGATTTGTCGGGGGACTTGTTGTCGTCAAAAAGAGTCGTTGAGTTGCAAAAGGCCCAGTGTATTGAAGGTGCTATGTTTGCGGCTGCTGCACTCGCCTATCACGGGCACAAACCACTTCTTATGGACTTTCAAACTAGTTCGTTTGACGAGGACCATGTGATTGCGCTTTTTAAGCAAGACAATTGTTGGGGTGCGATTAGTAAAACAAACCATGCAATTTTGCGCTGGCGTGACCCAATATACAAAACACTACGAGAGCTGGCTATGTCGTACGCGCATGAGTACTATATGCATGATGGAAGGAAGACTTTAAAAGCGTACTCAGGCGCTTTTGACATGAGTCGCTACAAGCCCGAGTACTGGGTGCTGTCGGAGGATAGTTTAGACCAGGTTGCTGAGGATCTTGATGAGGTGCAACACTTCCCTGTTGTTCCGCCGCAAAAAATAAAATCATTACGACGCGCATCTTTAATTGAAAGAAAAGTACTGGATGTGGTCGAGTGGAAGAAGCCCTAGAGCTTCTTCATACAGTCATCAGGCACACTCGTGCATACTATGTGTTATGAGAGTCTTATTAACATGTCGAGAGTGCGGCCACCAAGATTGGGGAGTCGCAGAGAAAGAATTTATGAATAAGGTGAAAATGTGGAATCATGTTCGTCGTGCGCACCCCTTCATTGATGCAGGAAAAATCCGACTTGTAATGAAGACAAGCTTCCCCTACCAGTACGAAGGTTCACTACAACCGCAATTTTAGACTTGTAGTTTGTGCCTACTAAAAGACCGTCTTGAATATGATCAGACGGTCTTTTGTATATTTGCAGCTGGGAGTTCTAAATACGCTTATTAATTGCGCATCCCTATCCCCTTTTGAAAGAGTACGAGAGCAGTAACGAAGAGTATCCCTGTTAGTACTATAAGAAGACCAAAACTAAATAAAAGAGGCGTGTCGGAGATGCCGAGGAATCCATATCGAAATGCATTTACCATATATAAAATAGGATTAAAAAGCGAAACAGTTCTCCAAAAAGGTGGTAACCGGTCAACTGAATAGAATACACCACCCAAATAGGTAAGTGGAGTAAGGACAAAAGTGGGCACAATGCTTATTCCGTCAAACCCTTTAGCAAAAATACCGTTAAGAAGCCCGGCCAAAGAAAATAGAACGCTCGTTAAGATTGCTGCTGCAAGTAGTACGAAAAAATTAAAAATTACAAGATGTGTAAAGAAAAGAGAAGTGAGCAACACAAGTATTCCGACAATTACTCCTCTCAAAACTCCTCCCGACACAAAGCCCAAAACCACTACCCAATTGGGGGTGGGAGATACCATTATTTCTTCAAAATTCTTTTGGAATTTCATACCAAAAAAACCACCTACAACATTACTATATGAGTTTGTGATAATGGCCATCATCACAAGCCCTGGCACAATAAATTCCATGTATGTGTGACCATGTATGGGCGCCAATTGCGAGCCTATAAACGCACCAAAAATAGTATAGTAGAGAGTAGTAGTGACCACCGAAGGGAGAAATGTCTGAGACCAAATGCGCATCATACGAACCGCTTCTTTGCGGATCAATGTGTAGTATGCCGTTGCTATGCCTGAGGGAGTCATATAGTTAAGGTTTTTCGATTAGTTCAATGAAAATATCTTCGAGACTTTTGTCCCCATGTTTGTGTATAAGCGCTGCTGTAGGTTCATTCACTACAATTTCGCCTTTGTTAATGATAGCCACATTGCGACACAATTGCTCAGCTTCTTCCAAGTAGTGTGTGGTTAAAATAATGGTAGTTCCATTTGCGTTCATTTTTTTAAGAAATTCCCACATACTACGACGAAGTTCAACATCCACTCCGGCTGTAGGCTCGTCGAGTATAAGAAGTTTCGGATGATGAATGAGGGCTCGCGCAATCATGAGGCGTCGCTTCATTCCCCCTGAAAGTGACATTGCTTTGTCATTTCTTTTTTCCCATAATCCTAACTCCTTTAAAATACTTTCCGCGTCGTGAAGTGCTTTTATGCGTGGTATACCATAATACCCTGCTTGGGTCGTAATAATGTCGATTACCTTTTCAAAAATATTAAAATTAAATTCTTGAGGCACTAAACCTATGTAGGTTTTAGCTAATTCAGGTTGAGAGTCTATGGATGCACCAAAAACCTCAACCGTGCCACTCGTCTTATTTGTGAGTCCTGTCATAATCCCGATAAAAGTGGTCTTCCCTGCCCCATTTGGTCCAAGAAGCGCGAAAAAATCCCCTTCTTTAATTGAAAGAGTGACGCCCTTGAGCGCCTCTGTGCCGGTGTCATATATTTTTCGCACCCCTCTTGCCATTACTGCATCTGCGTCTCCTTACCTTTAAATACGAAGGGTAGGTACTATGGTTTATATGGCGGCAAACAAGAAAAAACACCTCACGAGTGAGGAGCGGTTCTGCATTGA
>JAYVXU010000036.1:0-4984 GCA_043784925.1 Candidatus Adlerbacteria bacterium | reverse complement strand
CAATGCAGAACCGCTCCTCACTCGTGAGGTGTTTTTTCTTGTTTGCCGCCATATAAACCATAGTACCTACCCTTCGTATTTAAAGGTAAGGAGACGTGAACAAGAGCCTGGAACATCTGCCTGTGGCAACATCAGGGCCGCTGCCGGCCGTTGGGGGTCCTCTGTCCGTTACTTCAGCACTGTTTTTGCCCACAGGCACCCTCCCAGTCATGGAAGTGGATGCTCTGAAAAGCGAAGCTTCGAAGCTGCGCGAAGAGTTGCAAGACGCCAAGAAGAGCGTCACTGCTTCGAATGACCGCGCTGTGGAAATCGACCAACTCGCGGAGTCACTCTCAACGCCTGCCGGGTTGGCGCACGTGGTGGCAAACTTGCTCCATGACTCGCCTGCCATCGTTAACGACTATGGCTCCGCCCTGGTCACCTACCGCAAACTTTTCGAAAAGTTTGGGACAAGAGGAGAGACTACAGCACTCCGCATGCTCATGACTTCCTTCACCGGTGGTGGAGCAGCTGGGTTCGCTCATCGAGCTGAAGCTCTGCAACCTGTGGTAAAGATTTTCTTGCCCACGGAAGTCGCGCAGTCGCTTGTTGGCATCAAACCCGTCCTGGCCAAAGCCATGGACTGGAAGGTCGTGGGCCCGGTGTATCTCACCTGGCTCAACGGCTGCAAACACGGCCTAGATCAAAGCGAAAGCTGCGAAGCAAATACCAAGAAGGGCGCCGAGCTCTTTGAGGTCAAGGAGCTCAGCGACGAGCAGTGGCGTGCAATTGGGATGCTCTATCGCTTCTTCCTGAAGCAGGGCGCTGATGCCGATGCTGCCAAGCTTCTCAGCGCTATCCAAGCAGCAGGTCTCAAAGCCTTTGAGGCCAAAGGCCTCTAACTACAGCGTATGTGTGCGAAACTTCACTCCCCCACCTGTCAAAAGGTCGGGGGAGTTTTTTATATTAAAAACCCGGCAATTAGCCGGATTTTAGGAGAGTTTTGTTAGTTTAGAATTTCTTAACTAAGGCTGGTGATCTGAACTTCGAAGTAAGGTTGGCGGTGGCCGCGCTTCTTGTAGTAGTTAGATTTAGCCTTGTATTTGATGACAGTCACTTTAGGAGCTTTAGAGATCTTTTTGATCTCAGCCGAGACTTTAGCGCCCGGGATGTTTGGAGTACCAATTGTGGTGTTTGAGCCGTCGTCGACAAGCAGTACGTCGTCGAAAACAACCTTGTCCCCCACTTTAAATTCAGCACGTCCCTCGTGAGTTTTTGTAGCCAAAGCACCCTTGATCTTCTCAATTTTGACTGTGTCGCCTTCGCAGACGAGATATTGCTTCCCGCCAGTTGCTATAACTGCAAATTCCTTAGGTGTTTCCTTGGCTTTCATAACTGACACAATATACCTAAAATACGGAAAAAAGGCAAATTTTACTCCTTTCCTTCCAGGAGTGGCTTATCGAGGACCGCTAGACTTATGTCTATTTCCGCCGAGGCGTCGATCTTGAGTACATCTTTTTCAATCTTCCCTAACTCACGGGTTCCTGCGTTGTAGTGATTAACTGTAGTCGAAAGTGAGCTCCCTAGCTTTTTATAAAACTCCTGGTAGGCATTTATATGGCGCCCCAGCGCCTCAACATTTTTAGCGATATCTTTTGCCTGCTCCTCGATTTTAAACGCCTTGAAGCCATATAGGACCGACTGAAGGTAGGCAGCAAACGTTGTGGGCGAGACAATAATCACATGGCGTTCGTTTTGTGCATAATCAATTAAATTGCGTGTATTGACCGCGCCTATACCGTCGTTAAGCAGGTCATAGTAGATCCCTTCTGCGGGGATATACATAAATGCAAATGGGAGGGTGCCATCCTTTGGACGCACATATTTACTTGTCTCGTCTATACGACGTTTTAGGTCGCGTTTAAATGCCTCTTCAAACTCGACGCGTCGAACATCATCTTTTTCTGCATGTAAGCGTGTGTAATTCTCTAAAGGGAATTTAGCATCGACTGGTATGACCCCTTCCTTTGTAAATATTACAGCGTCGACCGTCTCGCCTCCAGGAAATTCGTACTGCATTTTGTATGCGGTCGGGGGAAGAATATTAGACATAACCAACTCGAGCGATGCTTCGCCTAAATTGCCGCGTTGTTTTTGATTTTTGAGCACCTTCTCGAGGTTCGAGAGTTGCTCGGCTATAACAAAAACTTGTTTAGTAGATTCTTTTGTTTCGGTCACTCCTTTTGTCACTTCGAGCAACTGCTGCGAGACTTGTGAGGTGATTGTGCTCATGAGGTTTTGGGATTGGTCAAATTGGGTGCGCATTGACTCAAACATACGGTCGCTGCCTTCGCTCAGTTTAGTGTCCATAGCGCGGGTCAAGTTTTGCATCTGATTTTGAAGCATCACGAGCCCTTGTACATCACCCGGCCCATCACTATTTTTTTTGCGCATCAAAAGAAACGCTACGAGCGCTAAATTTGCTATCAAAAGTACAATAATGATAATTTCAAACATACAGTAAGTTTAGTAAACTTTATTTTACCATAGTGGTAAAAAATGCTCCTTTTGGTACAATCAAACTATATTATTTAATTTAACTATGAAGGCCGCGTCCTGGTCGTGTAACAAAGGACACTACACGACATGATCCTGCAGGATCAGACGGTAACGCGGCACGATTTCGACAAAATCGCATGACACAAAACGATTTACGTGAAGCTATGAAGGACGCTATGCGCGCCAAAGACTCGGTGCGACTCTCGGTTATCCGTGGGATCATTACCATGGTCACAAATGAGATGGTTGCCAAAGGTGGCAAACCAACTGACATACTTCCAGAGGAGGATATTATGGCACTCGTTCGCCGAGCTTCTAAACAACGAAAAGACTCTATTACTCAATTTGAGGCAGGAGGGCGTGCCGACTTAGCCGAAAACGAAAAGGCTGAATTGGCTATACTCGAATCGATGCTTCCTGCCCAGATGTCCGCGGAGGAAGTAAAAAATGTTGCAGAGGCTAAAGCTGCTGAGCTTGGCATTACTGATAAGACTAAGGCTAATCAACTCATGGGCGCTCTTATGAAAGACCTCAAAGGTAAGGCAGACGGGACGGTAGTCAAAAAAGTCGTGGACGGTATGTTTGCGTAAGCTTGGCAAACCACAAAAAGAGCGTACTATCTGAGACAGTACAGGGAGGCGGACCATGAAGTATCCCTTATTGTTAGCCTTTTGCGTAGGTTTAGTTACTGGTTGTTCTACTGAGGCTCGTTCTGAAGCTCCAACCGCAATGGATATTGCGCGAGGGACAGCACATAAGGGGATGCGTGCTGATACGTATAATCCTAATTTTAAGGGGCCTCCAGCCCGGCCCGCGCCAGAGACTCATTGTTTTGTTTCTAAGATTACAGGATATACGTACTGCAACGGCGTATTAATGAGTAACTAATCGAGAGAGTAACATTCTCTCGATTTTTTATTAAGCTCTTTCTTAAAAATTCACGAAAAGTGAATGGTGCGTACTCGGTTATTTGTAAGGAAATTTTTTACCGTGCAGATTCCGCACTAACGTTCTTCCTAATAGATCTTTTGCAACCTCAGGCGCCGGTCGATTAAAAAAAGTAGGAGATAAAATCATATGCTACGTAGCATACAAAAGGTGCTCCTACCTGAAAAGGTGGTTTACTTCCGCACTTTAAAAGACTCGACTGCGACTATTCCAAAATCATCAATTGTATAAGCAAAGTCAGCGACGTATGCCGCGTGACCATCTTCAAAGTAGACGGTGCCTACTCCTCCTTTAGTGTCTACTCTGGTCACATAGAATGTCCCGCCCAATTGAGCCTTTACCGTGGAAAAATCTACAATATGTTTGCGTACATAACTTTCAACACTTGGGGCATCATGGACATCTGACGAGGCTGTCTGGGGCTGGGGCGTAGGAGAAGTAGGAGCGGGTATAGGTTTTGAGGTAGGCGCAATCGCAACAGGAGCAGACTTTGTGGGAATTTTTTCGTTAGGAGATAAATATTCGGTAAATATAAATACATATATCCCGACAAGCATGAGTACCCCGGTGAGCACAAGTAGTGTCTTTTGGTTCATACCTATAAGCATAGCAAGTGGATTTTCTCTGTCGAGTCTTTGCCTCCCCTTCCCTTCTCTGCTAAGATGTGTTGGTGCTAGCTTTAGTACGAAAAGAATTGTTTAGTAAAATTGACGGCCCTATCGTCTAACGGTTAGGACAGCGCCCTCTCACGGCGTAAATTGGGGTTCGATTCCCCATAGGGTCATGCAGTAACGAAACTGAGCGCCGCAAAGCGCCTTTTTCGTCTGCATGACCCTAAGTAAGCAAACGGCTTTGCTTACGTTGGGGAATCGAAAGGGTTGAGTATATCGTAACGAGTTTTGCCTCAAACGAAGTGAGATACGAAACCCCTACTATGCACCCTCCGGTGTGATGAGGCATCACCTGTAAGGAAAGATTCCCTTTCATATTGAACCGCCGGAACAGGTCGCTTCAGCGACAGTGAGGCGTGTCCCGCAGCACTTAGTATTTTGTCTACCTAAGAACAAAAGACTTTAGTGACTGTCAGGATCATTCCCCACAGGACCACAAACGACTTTATACCCATTTTCTCTGCGCCATGAAAGAATAAAATATGTTCGACTCGAAGTTCGTTGGTACAACTAAGGCGAAGATTTTGAGTTCGCGCTTCAGTATGTGTTGTTTGTGACATCGGCACACCAATCGAAACAGGTTGGACATACGATAATAAACCACCAATTCATATCTGGCACACAATCATTTTAAATCGTCCAGAACTCCACATCCTGGGTTATTTTTACCTCCTAAGCACTAGCTATTAACTAGATTTTATGTTTAAGTATATTTGGATGCTTTGGCGTCTCCCTACCCCCTAATACGAAGTCTTGGTAAATTAACTTCTAAAGATTTCACACACTGATGGAACTCTTCTTCCATCATACACTCATACGCAGTC
>JAYVXU010000035.1:0-40521 GCA_043784925.1 Candidatus Adlerbacteria bacterium | reverse complement strand
GGCTGTCAGCGTCAATTTTGAGGCTTTGAGCACGGGTTACTATTGGGTCTATTTCTTTAGCTATTGTGATTTCTTTAGACATATTATTTTGTTGGGTTGATCTTATTTCGCGCGGGCTACATTGCTTCGCAATGCAGTTACCACGGCGCGCGAGTGAGTGTTTGCTGGTATTCCGAGTACCTTTTTTTTGTACGCCCTATGCTCTCTCATGGTCTTGGCCCACGCTTCCTTTGTGGGCTTGTATTTGCCGTTTTTTCTACGCTCCTTAAATTGACGGGCCAAGACTTCCGCTCGTTCAGGGAATAGTACGAGCTGTATAAGACGGCGTGAGCATTGGTGCTCGTACTCACGAGCTATCGCGCGTATGCCTTGCCCGTTCTTGTACAGCGCGCGTATGGCCTCTTTTTGGTCTTCTGATAGCTTTACACGCCGGTCAAGTTCGCGGGGCAGTCTCGGTGCATTGCTAGGTGCGGTAGAGGGTGCATTGCTAGGTGCCGTAGAGGGTGCGGTAGAGGGTGCCGTAGAGGGTGCGGTAGAGGGTGCGGTAGAGGGTGCGGTAGAGGGTGCGGTAGAGGGTTTGTATGTCTTTTCCAGCATGTGTTTTAATCAGTTGATAATCTCTCTGTACCCGTTCCATTCCGGTAGGTACGTTTAGTACGCTCGCTGCGGTATCCGTACTACGAAATAAACGGATACCGCGCCAGTGCGCTAGGCTAGCTCGTGTATTTCTAGTACTTCTATCTTGCGTGCGCCTTGCTGCGCGTGATATAGGAACGCTTGAGCTATGGCTACTTGCTCGTCGTACCCGCTCCAATTTCCTTGATGCTCTTCGCCGCTGTAGGCAGGGTCGTCGGTGAGTAGGGTTATGCTGTATTTTTTCATAGTGTTTTAATTAGATGTTTTTGCACGCTTTACCGTATATCGCATTTCTTCCGCAATCAGGGCATAAGCAAAAGTTATCCGCGAGACTTTCGAGCTTGTACCCAAGGCTGCGAAGTGCACGAGCAATCTTTTGTAATGTCTTGTATACCGGTTCTGCGAGAATGTATGATATTTTTTTCATACTATTCTCCGTAGTAAAAGCACGTGGCGTACGCCTTGAGGGCGTCCACATCCTCGCTTGTGAGGTCCGTGAGACGCGTCCACGGCGTGCCCCAGTCTTGGTATTCGAGTTGCGCCGTGAACGGAATGCCTTCGTCAAGTGTTCCTTTTATGCGTACGGCAGGACCGCCCGTGCATAGCAATAGCTCGTACTGATACGGGCCACTGAAGTCCTTGTCTCCTGGTGTGTGCCAGTCGGAACGTACGAGGACGGATAATGCGTCCTCGGTAATTGCTTCGAGCGCTTCTGCCCTACGCTCTTCTCGTTCATCGTCATCGTAGGCAGATGTATCCACGTTTTTTAGTGCTTGCACGAGCTCCTTTATACTTTCGAGCTGCAATAGCGCCTGCTCGCGTGCGTGATTTTCCATAGTCGGTTAGTTAGTCGAGCGTCTAAACGCGCCCGTGCCTACCCTCCAAGAATTGAAAGGCAGGGCGGGAGTGTTAGGCGTTGCGCATTGTGCCGTTAGCTTCGAACGTGTATCCGTTATCCTCGCACGCGTCAATAAAGGTTTGCTCCTCTCTCTCGGCTTCGATACAGTCATACCCGAAACGTGCGAGCTTCTTACATACAGGCACGTACATTTCCTCTTCAAAGGCGTTCTCGTCTCCTTGCGCGTTGCCGTCCTCGTCCTCGGTTACGCATTCGATAGTCGTACTCCGTTCGTGGCAGTGATATCCCGAATTTTTTACTCGGTATTCGTTACCCTTCCAGGTAAAAAACCCTTCAATCATCGCGCCGTCTCCTTGTGAGTACGAGAGCGAGTAGTATACTTTCATATCCTCGATTTTCATTCCCGCCTCTTCGATAAGTTCGCGGGCTTGTTCTTTCATCTCCTCGGAAAGAAAAGGCATATCGTCGTTACGATTCCATGCGTCGTGTGCATTCTTCCTGGCTTCTTTTGAAAGTTCAGAATAGTTGTATAGCTCTATCTGTATTTTTTTCATAAATCCATTTCGGTTAGTTGGGGCGTAATGTTGCCCTGTCCTGTCCCCATAAAGGGACAGGCAGGAAACATTAAGCTATCCGTAGTATTCGTTTTGTGAGATGAAATACCCTTGCGAATCCATACCCAAGTTCTTGCATGATATACCCGTTTCCTTTTGCTCCTTGTTTGAAAGTACTGAAGATACGGAATGATTGAACGTCGGCAGCTCTTCAATATTCCTTTCAAGCATGTACCCTTCTGCTTGCTCTTTGGTAATGTAAATCCTTTTCGTTTCCATACGGTTGATTTAGTTAGTGACGGTTATAAGCTCGCACCTCTCTGGTAAATCCTTGAGGTCAATGTGTTCGCGGTCAGCGGTAGAGTAGTAACCTTGGTGCGTGTAGTTCGCGACGAATGCCTTAAGAGCGGTGCGTACCTCTTTAATGGATGAGTACGTTTCGTCGTATGCGATATCGAAGCCGTCAGGGGAAAGGATTCGGTAGGTCATACAATCGCTGCTATGAGCACCATAAGGCCGATGATGAGCACCAATAGCACTGTCTTAATGGCGGTATCAACGTAGAACGAGAAAGGAAGGTGTTTTATGGCGCGTGCCTTCATTTCGTTGCGTAGGTCTAAAATCTTTGTATCCATAGCGGTTTTGTTGGTTCAAGCGGTAAAGGTTGCTTGATTTACTAAATCTATCATGTGCGCCGAATATTGTAAAGCCCTCACCACCCCTAAAAGGGAAAAACTGGGGATAACTTTCTGTGGCTATAAACAAGGCCAGCCCGGCGCACATGTGCTATATATATGTATATGAGCGAAAAGCATATCATCGCAAATCGTGAGCGCTGGAAAAATGTATCACTTGACAAGCGAAAAGAAATCATGCAAGCGCTCGCACTTACCCGTTGGAAGCACGCCACACTTGAAGACAAAAAGCAAGTTGGTCAATCTCTAACACAAGCACGCAATGGCAACACTGAGACAAAAGCGAGTAGTTGACAAGCTGGTGGCAGATGGTGGCTCTGTAGCTGATGCCATGCGTTCTGTTGGCTACAGTGAAGCTATGGCGCGCAATAGTCAAAAGCTCACCTCTTCCCCCACCTTTTTAGAATTGTTTGAAGCACGAATGCCAGATAAGTATTTGCAGAACAAACATAAAGAATTCTTGGACAGTCCTAAACTTATCCGCCGTTTTCGCAAAGGTGAAATCATTGAAGAAGTAACAGAAACAGACAGCAACGCAGTGCGCGCTCTCGATATGGCTTACAAGTTGAAAGGTCTATACAAAAGTAATGACAGTACATCTACAACCAACACGCTTGTCATTAACCTCTCACCTGAAGCATCGCAACGTTATGCACCTTCTATCGCACCTGTTACTGTACAAAGTACAGCACCAGTTGACACTATTGAAGTAGATGTTATTGACACAACTCCTAAGATTGTCAAAGAGAAGGTGCATAAGAAGGTGCGGGATAATGAATAGGCATCTCGATATACTATGAGTACAGACACACCCACCACAGCGACCCAGGGGGGGATACGGCTCACCCCAGCGCAAGCTTTGATAGCGAGTGACGTACATAGATTCAGAGTTGTCTGTTGCGGACGTAGGTTCGGTAAGACGACTTTGGCAGTTGAAGAAATAAAAGCCTGTGCAGTAAACCGCCAGTCACGTATCGCCTACATCGCACCTACTTTTCAACAAGCTCGCGACATCGCTTGGACATCTTTAAAAAAAGATTGTGAAAACGCTGCAATAAAAATCAATGAATCCCGCTTAGAGATTCTGATGCCAAACAACCTAGGGGGGGAGTCTCTCATTATGCTTCGCGGTTGGGAGTCTATAGAAACGTTGCGTGGACAATCTTTCGACCTGATTGTGCTCGATGAAGTTTCAAGTATGCGTAACTTTGAATCACAGTGGAAGGAGGTGGTACGTCCTACTCTCTCAGACCGGAGGGGGGAGGTACTTTTCATTTCAACTCCAAAAGGCTTCAACCACTTCTACACCCTCTATAACAGACAAGAAACAGACAACGATTACAAGTCTTTCAGATTCACGTCATACGACAATCCGAACATTCCCAAGGACGAGATAGACAAGGCCCGCACAGAAGTTGGTGACAACCGTTTTGAACAAGAGTTCATGGCAAACTTCCACAAGACGGAGGGGCTTGTTTATAAAGACTTCGACCGCTCTCGTCATGTCGTTGACGCTCAATCAGAATACGCAACTACCACAGAGTGGAGGGAACTTATTGTTGGTGTGGACTTTGGATTTACGAACCCCACCGCCATCCTCTCCATTCGGCGTGACTCTGCCGACATCTACTTCGTGGAAGCAGAATCGTATAAGCGTGGTTCCAGCGACGCAGAAACTGCTGACTACGTAGCAGCACTCAAACCTAATCGGTGCTATCCAGATCCAGAGGCCCCCTCTTCTATAGAGGAACTTAAGAAGCGTGGAGTGAATGTGCGCACTGTGGTCAAGGGCAAGGGATCCGTGAGAAATGGAATAGAAAAAGTGCGTGAACTTCTTCGCGCCGACAAACTAAAAATCTCATCCGCGTGTGAAAACCTTATATGGGAAATGGAAACGTATGCCTACGGAGACAAGAAAGACGCTCACAATGAAGAGGAGAATCCTATTAAGGAGAATGATCATGCGGCGGACGCCCTCCGGTATGTGATTATGATGGTAGGGGGTACCACCGGCGGCTCAAGCGGTGCACCAAACGCTCACTACTCTTCCACCCCCCAATACGGCAGGAATGTTATTAACAGAGCAAACTTTATGCGATAGTGCTATAGTGCTGTCAAACCATTAGTAATAGACATTCATTTTTATGGAAGAAGAAGAAGTTGTTACCCCAACCCCCGAGGAAGCATCAGTAGAAGAAGCATCAGAAACCGTCGAAGTCACCGCAGAGGACAGTGAGGAGGAGGTAGTCGTCTAATACCATGAGTGGTATCAAGCGAGCTATTCTTTCAGAACTTGCTGCTAAAGGAACTACTGGTAAGAAATCCCAGGAGGCTCTTTCCGTTCGTGGTCAGCTTGAAGAGAAGGGGTATGGTCTTTCTAAAGACAAGAATGACGACTCCTATCTGGGCCGAAACGCAAAACCTGCAACCAAAGGTAAATAACCTAGAGTACTACTGTGTCTATACTTATTGACAAAGTAGATTTATCGAATGGCAGATACGTTGATAATTCCGTATCTGTTCTTTCGGCAGATACAAAGAAGAATACTCTTTCAAACTACAATCCAACACCAGAGGAAGCGCAGGCTCGCACCTCTGTCCTCAAAGACTTTCAGTCTGGCTGGCAGACGATGCACATACCACGTGTGGAATTTAATGACGCGTCTCTCTACCAAAGGCATGTGACTGACATGCTAGCGTTTAACACCTATCAGCCCAACGATGGGAACCCTATGCAGGAGGACAGGTTGGGAGGGTGGAAGAGTCAAGCAATGCGACCTATTCAACGCAATAAAGCCATATCAATAGCAGCACACCAGACCGCGCGTCTTACTATTCCTAAGATATTTGCATACAACAGTCAGAACGACGAACAGGAAGACAGCGCTAAGATGATGGGGTACTTGATTGACTGGGCGCGGGAGCAGTCTGAATATCGTATCCAGTCGGTACATCGTGTGATTGCTTCGCTCTACTCTCCTATGTCGTGGGGCTATAGTGAGTACAACGAGGTGTATAGAAAGGTGAAGAAGGAAAAGAACTCACAAGGGAAGTGGCTGTATGAGGAGTATCTTGATGATGAGGAGTCAGGATTTAAGCACCTACCAATATCCACCGATCAGGTATTCTTCTCAAACTTCTATGAGCGGGATGTGCAGAAACAAGATTTTATTATCCTGCGCAGGATTATTTCTTATGACCGGGCGCGAGCCAAGTATGGGAATCACCCCAACTTCGTTCACGTAAAACCAGGCATCGTGATTACGATGGATGATGCGAACAGTGGGTACTACCAGGTGTACGACCCGCACATGCGTCAGAACGACGTTGAGGAGGTCATTCGCTGGAGGAAAATGGGTTCGACTGATTGCGATAATGATACGAGACTCGTGATGATTAACGGGGTGATGGTATCTGACCACGATGCACCAAACCCGCGCATTGACCATCAGTATCCTTTTGATAAGTTCTACTACCTGCCTATCAACGAGCGATGTATCGCCGGTAAGTCCTTGGTTTTCGCTCTTGGTCCTGAGACGGCGCTTCTCAATACGCAGTACCAGATGATTAATGATGGTAATTATCTTAATCTCTTTCCGCCAACCGTGACCACAGGCTCCGACAAGACGGGAGTTGATGTGATTGTTCCTGGACTTAACCTCGCGTTTGCCGATAAGGACGTGCAGATAAATGCTCTAAGAACGGCTGACGGTAACGGGCTACGTGTTGCTATGGATGTGATGAAGGAGGTGGAAGCATCACTTAACGCTTCCTCTATGGACCCGGTACAACAGGGACAGAACCCCGGCGGCCCACCCTCTACTGCATACGAAATCAGTAGAATTGAGCAGAATGCGGCAACGGTGCTTGGTCTCTCAATGAAGTTTATTGCTGAGGACCACGCTGTTGAGTATGGAAAACTCCTACTCTCTGATGTGCTTCAGTACCTTACGATTGCTGATGCCCAAAACATAACGGAGCAAGACGGGCTCCTCTATAAGACTTTTTTTGCTAAGGAGCCAGGGGGGTCCGGGAAGATGAACAAAATTAAGTTCGATATCAACCTGCCGGACACCATGACGGATGATGACAAACTCAATATGTCATTTGCTATTATGGAAGAACAGGGCGGGTTTAAATCGAATACGGTGCTGTATAAGGTCAATCCGATTACCTTCCGGTCGTTTAAATACAAGTTCACCGTGGATAGTGATGTGCTTAATCCTCGCTCAAGCGATCTTGAGCGTGCAATGGACCTTGAAACGTATGACCGGGCTATTGCTAACCCGATGGCTGACCAAGAGAAGATATACACCGACCTTCTTATGTCTACTAACCCGAAGACTTCCAGAGACCCTAACTTTTACGTCAAAAAGGCAGGACCCCCCTCTCAAGGAGCACCAACACAAGGACAACCCGGGGATAATGTAATGACTCAGGGTCAAGAAGCAGGGAAGCCGTCGGCTCCTGCACCAAAGTCAGTGACGACAGGTTCACCACTTAAGTAACACCTGTGTATAACTGGCGCACATAATTTTGCCGTATGTGGTAGTGTGTAGTTATAACGCTAATATACTCTTATGAATGACCGACTTTTGCCTCAGATTTGGATGCTCCAACCTCTTGAGATTCGCAATCATCTTATTAGGGTCTTTGATATACCTCGCACCGGCGCTGCCGAGATTCGTGATGACTATGTGGTATCGGACGGATATAACTATGAAGATCTTGCTGCCGTAACAGGTGAAGCTATGGCAACCTACGTGGGGAGCGAAGAGACATTCTCACGTCTTTGGGAGTTGACTGTGGCTAAGGCTAAGTACGAGCTTGATCCTCCACAGGAACTACCAGTAGCAATACCGGAAGAGATACTTGCTGAGGACGTTACATTCCCTGGAGAAGTTATTGGAAAACGAGGTCCTGGCCGTCCTGCTAAAATTGTCTAGTATGGCTGCCAAAAAAGTAGTTAAGACAAAGGTAGAGGTTGCTCAAGAGTTTGCAAGAAAGGCCGCAATAGATAAGCAGAAGGAACTTGCTCGCCGTATTTTCTCCCATATCACGGAGGTGCCATCTGTTTACGACGCGCAGACTACCGTGAACGCTGCAGCTGGCTTTATAGAAGAACAGCTAATGAAGAAGCAGAACGAGTTTAAGGTATCTGACCTTTCTATAGGTCTTGATAAGGAAGAGGCATCTCCCATTAAGACCGCGCTTGTGTTTATCCTAAACGAACTACACGAAGAAAAGGCTCAGGACTCTGTGGACATTCTAAAGAAGATGGGCAATGCCTTCCCTGGCTATATCGCGAGTAAGTACATGAAAGAGAAGATGGATATTGCGGTTGATGAGTTTGTCGCGTAACACATGAATGTAACCAAGGTGCTTCAAAAATGTATTGATGCTCTGAATGCAGAGAAGCCGGATATTTCCTATATAAAAGGAATGCTTGAAACTGTTATCGAGATGACACCCTCTGTCCTCTCTGCAACTGGACTATATGGTGCTATTACTTCAACTGCTGTAATCGCTCAATCACATGAACCTATCGAAACCGAACTCGACGCAAACACCCGAGACTATCTCACCGGACCAATCGGAAATATCAGATAACTTCTTTGAACTTTCTAAACTCATCTACCAAAAGGGGGTGGACGGTATTGAGATAGGGGGCGAACTGTTGACGGAAGATTTGCGGGACGTGTTGCGGCAGGAGGCCAAATACTTTGAAAGGTCTCGTCTGTGGGAGATTGTGAACGCAACAGTCATTAATGAATCGGCTTACATGGCACTTAACCAAAGCAGCACCATGGAGCATGTCTATACAGGTAAAATGCTGCTCTACTGGGCACAAACATTTCGTAAGATGGTGACTGAACTTGCCAAGTAGGGTGGTTATTAACACATACACTTATACCACTCTCGTGGTATGGTGCGGATACTAGGTGTTCGGATACCTACCGGAAGGCAAACCGAATTAAAAACTAACAGGTGTTCGCAACCGAGCGTGAGCTAAAGCGAATTAAAAAAAATCTATGGAAGACGAAAAAAAGGTGCAGGAAGATGTTGCAGAAGAAGTAGTTGTTGAAGAAATAGCTCTTGATTCTATAGCACTTAAAGATGAGGAGATAGCCAAGTTAAAAACGGAACGGGACAACTACAAAACCGTTGCTTTGAAAAGGCTTGGAAAACTCCCCGGGGATGCAGATTTCATTGAATCAGGTTCCGATTCTGGCCTTACGGTTGAAGAACAGGTAAAACAGGTTCTTATAGAGCGTGAAATTACCAAAGCGGAAGCTGAAAAAGAAGCAGAAACTCGAAAACTGGTTCGCGAAAACGCAGAACTAAAACTTGCACTCAAAAATCGTCCAAATAGCGACTCACTAGGTGGCGATACCGGAGGAAATGGTGTTGAAGTTAAGGATAATATCTTGTCGGCAGCTCAGATTAGTGAACTTACTAAAAGAGCAGAGCAACGAGGTGTTGATCCCCAGGAGTTCATAAAGAACTTCAAAACAAACCTTCAAAGGAAATCATAACGTCTCCCTAAGCCACTTAGCTTATCAAATAAGCTATTGAACTATGGCAAAAGGCGACATTCAGCCAGCGGAAAATGCAACTGCATTTACGACTGGTGGTGCTATCAAGTATGTTGTTGCTCTGGGAACAGCTGCTTCAATTAACGCGGGTGAACCAGTGCAAAAACTTGCTGGTGCAGCTAACGTAACAGCACTTCTTACAAACTCCCCAACAGCGACCAACCGTATCGTTGGTGTTTCTACGTCTGTGTCTACCGAAACAGCATCTGTTTCAGGACTTGTTGACGTTATTCCGGTAAATGATTCTCAAGTGTGGATGATTGCTCCAAAGGTTGCAGCAACCTGGAATACTCAGGCTAAGATTAACGCATTGGTAGGTGCTCGTGTGCTCATCGACCTAACGACTGGTGTATACACCATACTTGCGGTAGATGGTGCTTCTAATGGATGTATCGTCGAGTACATTGACATTGTTCGTTACCCAGGAATGGTAGCGTTTTCGTTCTCACCTCTTGTTGACTACCGAAACGTATAACCTTTAATTTTAAAATTTTATGTTTACAGAAAATCAGAATTTCAGTCTAGTACAGACCGAACTTGATGAGGTATTTCGTCAAAACTACGACGCATCTATCTCACCAAACATTGCAACAGCAATGACTGCATCTATCTTCCGGGTAACACGAACGGATCACGCCGCCTACATCGGTACCGTACACAAGGGTCCAGGTCTCTTCTCTAAGATTGGAGAAGTACAGGCTATCCCTTCGTATGTTGCTAAAGTAGCTAACAAGTGGACTGTCACCATCGCTGACTTTGCTGAAGGTATCGACGTTTCAAAGAACCTCTTTGACGACGATATTCACGGTGAATGGGAGGCGCAGGTACGCGAGTTCGCTATCATGGCGCGACGTACTCAGGACTTCAACGCATTTAGGATTTTCCGTGGTGCATTCACCACGACTCTTACTGCCGACGGAGTTTCGTTTATCAACGCAGCGCACCCTCTAATCGGCGGCGGTACGACAACTAATCGTATTACTGCTGCACTCGCAGGTGCTGCTACGTCAGCAATCACGACCTCAGCGGTGAACATCGGCATGAAGATGCTTGCTGAAATGAAGTCGCAGGCTAACGTGCCGCTTCAGTGTATTGGTGACACGCTCGTCGTTCCACCAGCCCTCTACACGACGGCTCGTCAAATCGCTGCTTCTGCTCTCGTTGCTGAAAACGGCAACAACGCAGTAAACGTGATGTCAATGGACTACACCCTCAACGTGTATCAGTCTCCATTCATGGGAACTGCATCACCTGACGGTCTCGGCTCTGACACTGCGTGGTTCCTTCTTGACTCTAGCCGACATGCGATTCGTCGCTTTATCCGTCAGGATATTCAGACAGCACTTCGTGATTGGTCAATGAGTTCTAACCGTACCTACTACTACCAGGCTAACTTCCGTGAGGAGGTCTTCGTAGCTGACTACGTCGGTGCCGTTGGAGCATCTGGCGACGCAGCTTAATAGCTAACATATCGCTATTATGGCCCAAATAACAACAACTCAGTACACGAACGTCGACATGGCAACGGGGACGGGAACGTCCACCGCAGGTGCCGCGACTGTGAACACTCAGAGTGGCGTTATTACCACGGAAGCTCTTGTGACCGCAGCAGCAGCAACGTATACGATGACCCTCACTAACTCAAATATCACGGCAACTTCTATTGTCTTGGTAACAGTTGGAAAGGGGACAGCAACTACAGGGGAACTTGCAGTACACTTTGTAACTCCAGCAGCAGGTTCAGCAGTCATTCTTATCCGTAACGATGCAGCTGCCGCAGCTCTCAACGGTACAATTAAGATTGGCTTCGTGGTTTTTAACCTTCTTTAAGTCGTCCTTACACCCAGGCTCCCTCGGGGGACTGGGATGTGCGGAGGGACTTTATAAAGTAATAATAACCTTATGGGAAATGACTCAAACCCGGTAAAGCTAACAGTTTCGGCGACGACTACTCTTGGTTCACGTTTTCTTATGGGAGTCTGTATTAACAAGACTCTTGTGGGAACAATGACTATCCAAGAGGGTGCTACGGTACTTGCGAGCTTCGCTATCGGTACTGTCGCGGGCATGTACCACACCATTCCTAATGGTGGTAATTACACAAATCTTCAGTTTGTGCTTTCAGGTGCTGATGACGTCACTGTATACGTAAAGGTTAAGTAGAGCCAATTATATGGCATATTCAATCACTACTCTTCTTGCAGATATTAGTGGGGTTGTACATGGCACAACCACAAACAAGATTTCTAACGTATACGGAATTATAAATCGGGCCGCGCGCGCAGTTCTCCTTGACGTTGACCCTAAAGAGACCCAGCGAATCCTCCAGCTATCTCAGGTATTCAACGAGGTATATGACTACGCTGCACCTCCTGATTTGAAAGGGGACAGAATGATTGATATACGTCCGCAGGCAGGGAGAACGCCTAGTGAGGTGTTTAATCAGGGATATGAGACTAACTTTGACTCTCAAAAGGGTTTTAGTTGGGACAATAAGTTGTATACGCAGTGGAACACAGGAGTGAAGACCCTTCGTATACAAGCGCCCTTTCTTACGTCACCTACAACTATAACTGACACCTCTACAACTACCGGGTGGAGTGCAACGAGCGGAGCCTCCACCATAACCCTCGATACAGTCAACAACGTAGCAGGAGGGGGAGCACTTGTGTTTAACCTCACTGCAGGACAGGCCACCGGCTATATTGAGAACCAATCCCTTGTTTCGCAGGACTTAACCTCGCACCTAAACACCTCCACTCTGTTCCTGTGGGTATACATGCCTTCGGGAGCAGCGATTACTTCTGTGAATCTCAGGTGGGGATCTGACTCAACTGCAAACTACTACTCACAATCGGCAACAACGACGCAACAGGGTACAGTGTTTCAGAACGGGTGGAACCTTCTGGCATTTCCGTGGGCAACAGCAACGACAACGGGGGTACCTGTTGTAACGGCTATTGATTCAACAAGAGTCACTTTCTCGTATAACAGTGCACTTCAAACAGGAGTAAAAATTGACAATCTCACCTCAAATCTCGGTTATATATTTGAAGCGGTCTATTACTCTAAGTATATGTTCCGCAACGCGTCAACAAACGCTTTTCAGGAGACGGTGACTGACTCACTGGATAATGCGGTTCTTATAAACCTCGATACCGACAGCTATAACCTGCTCTTCAACAAGACAGCGTACTACGTAGCACAGGCCCTTCAAGGGAGCGATGCCGGGTATGATATGACGGTATGGACTGAGGAATACAACAACGCACTGAAAAAATATAGGGCGCTTAACCCTTCAGAAGCGATGGTGAAGGCAGCACCTTATTATTCAGTAGGTAATAAGTCCTATGGCAAGTACGGTTCAAATCGGTTCGGTATACACTAATAACTATGCCGAAATTTCCTCCAAAAGCTGCGACAAACAAGGTGGGGAACTATGGCCTTGTTACTAAATTTCCTGGGTATCACGCTCGGGAAGACTACACTATGCTTCCTCAAGGGACACTCATCCCTCCGTCTCAAAACGTCCTTATAAGCACGGCAGGTAGGGTGTCTCATGTTCGTGGGTATGTATTGGATGGTGCTGCGTCTGCAACCGCTGACTCTGGTATCCTATCAAACTTTGACTTCAATACCTTTAAGGGAGATGTGCGAAACATGCGTGCAGGATTCCTCACCACGTCTCCTGGGAGTGACGGTAAGCTTCAGTATCGCTACGTCACGGGAACCAGCCCAGTAAATTGGGTCGATTTAAAAACAGCTTTAACGAACGTGCGTCTTTCCTTCTGTGAGTACTGGGACAATGTTGCATTGGTTAAAAAAATACTCTGGGTAGATGGAACTAACAATGTGTTCTCTTGGAATGGTGCCGTAACGACGGTTGCTTCAGCAACAGCAGCAACCGTTACTAAACAAGATGCTACAAAGACATGGGAACAGGAAGGATTTACTCAAACAGGGATACGATCTATTGTGATAGGTGGCGTTAGTGCAACCTATACTGGCGGTGAAGGAACGACCACCCTTACGGGAGTGTCTGTGGACTTTTCAGCGACAGCAGTTGGAGCTATTGCGCATCAAGCTGTCGTGACAAACACCCTCGCTTCGATGACCAGTATTCTTGCTACCTTTGGACCTACTCTCATTGGATGCGGTCGTAGTAACCAAGTATATTTGGGTACAAGTAATTCAAACAATCTCTACATTTCTAAGGTAAACGATTTTACGAACTATGCCTTTACTTCACCAAATCGTTTAGTCGGTGAAGGGAACCGCGTCCCGCTTGATGCGCCTCCTGTTTGTTTTATTCCTATGGAATCACGTCAATCACAGAATGCCTATGATTTATACATCTCTCAAGGTAAAGATAGGTGGGGTGTGATACGGGCCACTCTTTCTGCTGACCTTACTGCTGAAAAACTTGAACACATACGTCTTAAAACAACTTCTCTCCAAGCTGCGCAGTCTTCAAAACTTACCGGTCGAACGAAAAACCACATCATCTATGTAGGTAACGATAATGTCGCAAACTTCTTTGGATACCTATCCTTTGAGGAAGTGCCCGTGCTTACTGACTTTTCATGGCCGATTTTGGACGATATGACTTCGTACGACTTTACCGACGGTTCTATTTTTTACCATCGAAACTATATCTTTGTTGCTATACCAAAGTCAGGGATTGTCCGTGTGTTTAACATGACCGATCAGACTCAACAACAGAATACCTCTCTCAGGGGTATTGAGGACGTAACCCAACAGCCGTGGTTCTGGGAGACACCTATTACGTACCCTATTTCAGGGTTTTATGTCGTAAACGGTGTGTTGTATGGGCACTCCTATACCACTTCCGAAAGCTATAATTTGTTTAGTGGAGGAAGTCTTAATGGTCAGCAGATTGATGTAAATGCTACTTTCTCCTATGACGACAAGGGGGACCGGACTCAAAGTAAAGCAAGTGATGAAATGTGGATTGAGGGATATATCAAACAAAACACCACTCTATCAGCAACTGTTTCGGGAGACTTAGATTCTCTCGCCGTCCTTCAAACCGTCACTGTTAACGGTAACGACAACACTATTGTAGGGTACGGTTCTGGTGGACATGCGTTCGGCAGCACTCCACTTGGCTCCGCTCCTATCGGTGGGGCAAACACCAGCACGAATACTCGCCCGGCATGGTTTCACGTTGCAAAAACATATCCAAATGTTCCTTGTTACTTGGAGAGTGTGTCGTTTAGCACCAAGGGGGTGGACTTAGATTGGCAGTTACTTGCCTATGGGACAAATGCTCAGTTTACTCCTGAAGGAAATAATGAGATCACGCAGTGACATATAACTATGAATTTGTCAAGTAAACAAAGGAAAGCAGAATACCAACGAAAGTGGAGAGCGAAGAATAAAGATCGTTCTAACGAGTTGATTTTGAATGCAAAAGCAAAAAAGCCTGAAAAATATAAAGCACTTCAAAAGGCAAAATATGAACGATGGAAAAAAGAGAAACCAGAAGCATTAAAAGCGATGCGAAAGAAAGCAAGCAAAAAGCACAATTTAAAGAGGCCGTGGCTCATCTATAATCACCGAGAATCGGTAAAAATTCAGCATGAAGAATGGAAAAAAACGCATCCTGAAAATATGCGTATTATACGGAAAAAAGCTAAAGCAAAGCGCAGAAATGTTGAAGGAAGCTACTCTTTGGCGGAGTGGAATACGTTATTAGTTCAATATGGGTATACGTGTCCTTGTTGCTTTAAGAAAAACATTGACCTTCATGCAGACCACATTATACCAATAATTAAAGGTGGATCAAACTACATAGAGAATATCCAGCCACTTTGCAAGGTGTGTAATTCAAGGAAATACACAAAGATTATTAAATATGATGTGCCCTTATTAACACCATGAAAAACTTAAAAGTATTGTATAATCAAACCAAAATATGAGTACGCTTGCTATCCAAACAAATACCTTATATCTCTCGGGAGCTGGGGTAATAATTGGAGCGACATCTGCAAGTCTTACAAATCTGGTAGACATCTATGGCAACGTACTTACGATGGCCGACTTTGGTACGGTTGGATACATTACTTTTGAGCCAGATAGCACAAACGAAGAGTCTGCAACCTTCACGGGCATTACCGTAAATGCAAACGGTACCTACACGCTTACAGGAGTAAAAACCGTCCTTGCAAAGTCTCCCTTCACACAAACTTCAGGGCTTGTACGAACTCACTCAGGAGGTACAAAAGTTGTTATTACCGACACTGCTGCATGGTGGAATCAGATTCCGTTTAAGGATAATAATGAAACGATTACGGGTTCGTGGACGTTTAACACCTCGCCAGTAGCACTCTCGGCTACACCGGCGTCCACAGCCGCTCTCGGCAACGTCAAGCTCTCCCAAGCCGCGTCTAAGTCTCTCAGCACCGCAACGATAACTATTGCCACGCCCGCAGTAGTGACCAACACCGCGCACGGACTGATAGCGGCCGATAGTTTTCAGTTCACAACAACAGGTGCACTCCCGACGGGAATGAGTGCATCTACTACGTATTACGTTATCGCCGCCGGACTTACGGCTAACACTTTTCAATTTTCTCTTACCGTAGGTGGAGCTGCAATAAATACGAGTGGTACTCAGTCAGGCGTGCATACGCTCTTTCGCCTTACTCCATTTGCGGTTGTAGATAACGATTCACGTATTCTACAGAATGCGTATGCAGTTGATACCGGGGTAGCCAATGTTTATGCCATAACACTTGCTACCAATCCTACTGCATACGCCACTGGTCAAGTTTTTCTATTCAAAGCACTGAATGCCAACAATGCTGCGTCCACCCTCAACGTGAACGGGCTTGGTGCCAAGACTATTAAGAAGGATAATACGGCGGATATTGCTTCTGGCGACATCCTTGCTAACCAAATCGTTGAAGTGGTCTACGATGGGGTGAATTTTCTTCTTGCCTCTCGAACCCAAACGTCGAATGTAAATACCCAGACCTTCACTGGTAACGGAACATGGACCAAACCATCAAGTGGAACACTTGCTCGTATTCAGGTGTGGGGTCCAGGCGGCGGAGGTGGTGGTGGTGGGAATGCCGGTGGTGGTGGCGGGGGTGTATACAATGAACGCATAATCGCGCTGTCCTCTCTTGGTGCAACTGAAGCCGTCGCGCTTGGTACGGGCGGCACGGGGGGTTCGAGTGCGAACGGCAACATAGGAAGTAACACTACTTTTGGTGCGTGGCTCACAGGGTATGCTGGCGGTGGTGGTGCATTTAATGCCTCCTCAGCAGTGAACGTTACTGGTGGTGGTGGTGGTGGCACCTTGGGTCAAGGAAACACGGGTGGGAATGGCGGTACCCCAGGCTCGCCACTATCAGGAAATGGCGTGAGTGCAGCCGTTGGGGGTGACGGGCAGTTCTCCAGTGCTGGTGGGGGCGCTAGTGGTTCTGCCGCATTTGCAGGCGGTAATTCTTTCTACGGTGGAGCAGGGGGGGGCGGTCAACACGGTGGTGCCACTGCGGCAGGAGGCACCACCACACTGGGCGGTGCTGGCGGTGCTGGCGGTGGTGCAACTGGTGTCGCAGGAACGCAACCTGGAGGAGGAGGCGGGGCCGGAGGCGCTACAGGAGGTGCCGGAGGTGCAGGCCAGTGCATCGTAACAGTCACCTAACATGCCTGCAGCTACCGGAACATACATAGGCTCAGACGGACAGACCTACCAGCAGGGTCAAACCAATCATGCTCCGGTATCGAGCACGGGTACTTCAGCTCAAACCTCCTCTAGTGGCACCTATATAGGTGCAGACGGTCAAACGTATCAAGAGGGTCAAACGAGTCACACCCCTATCGCTAAACCGGCGGACACCGTGTTCTCATCGAATGCAGCGAGTAATTTCATAAGCAACACCATGACACCCACGATGCAGAATGGCATGAGTGGAATTGCTGCGCAGAATATAAAAAGTTCTCTGGCTTCTGATCCATATACTTCTCTTCAAGGTGAGACACCCGAGGTGTATAACAAAAGAATTGCGGCACTCAAATCCTCGGCTTCTGCGCAGGGCGCAACTCCAAACCCACTTGATACGTTAAAGGCTCAGGCGATGCAGCACACAATGAATCAGACTGATGACGGGCATAGTTTTGTGTACGATACAGACACTGGAGCACGTTCTCAAATTGTTACAGGCTCTACTCTCCCACCCAACACAAGTCTTACCCCGCCAGCAGACCCTACCAAACGGGGTATTGCACCTCAGGAGTCACACGAAAACGAGAATGGGAACAAGTACATCCAATATGCTGACGGTACCTATGGTGTGACTGACGCTTCAGGCAAGTACATTGGCCAGGCAACATCTCAGATGTTTGACCAGGCAAAAGCGAACGACCCGCAGGAAGTTCTGCGGGCTATTAATACATCCCTCTCGTCTCTCAAGGTTGGCTCTGTACCTCTCAGTGATACGCAACAGGCTCAAATTAACGGTCTTCAGACGAAGTTCTCTCAACTTATAACTGATCAGACAACTGCAAACGCAAATTTCACCGGGGCTGTGACGATTGCTCAAAACCTCTACGGTATGGGCAATTCTCTTGCTGGTATTGGAGCTATCAAAGCGTCAATTGACGCTGGTGTGTCTAAGATTGCGAACCTTCAGTCGCAAAGTGCAGCGGCCATTGCTGAAATGCAGTCTTCTTTCGATAAGGAAAACTACACGATGATGTTTGATAAGTACAAGGTGCAGCAGTCTATCGCCGAGCAAATACAAACTCACATTAACAGGTTGGAGGATGTTGCGGTGAAAGCAAGGAACGATGCTTTTCTACAGAAACTAGAAAGCGATAAATTCACCTACCAACAGAAGCAGGATATGATTCAGGACGCTTTTAAAAATAAAGAGATAACTGAAACGCAACGAGTCCACCTTGCAGATGAGTCTCTTAAAAGACAAGAACTTACTAAAGGTACTTACCAATATAACGCGACAACTGGCGAAGTGTTTAATACTCGTACAGGAAAAGTTATGGCTATTGGAGACATGGGAGTACATGACGGTACGGTGAAGCCAGGACAGACAGGTAATGTTATTCTTGATAATAATACAAAGACGACTGAATCAGGTATCCCATATATTGATGGAACAGCAGTAAAGGGTAAGTTGGGACAAAATGCGCAACTTGACGCTGCAAAATTAGGTATTCCATATCTTGATACGGCTAATGCTGATGCAATGGCAAACATTGAAACAGCCAGGACAAATCTGGGTAATATAAAAAATATGGTTGCACTAGGAGCACCATCTGGTCCTATAGAAAGACTTTGGCTTGGACCAATTAATAAAGCTGCTGCAGCATTTCAAAGTGATGCTGACAAAGCCGCTTTTCCAGCATGGCGTGCTGCGGCAATTCAGGCTCTTCGTGCAATGGCGGGTTCAAAAGGACTTCGTATTAATCAAGCAGAAATTCAAACTTCTATAGATAATGATATACCAAAGATAACTGATTCTATCGGTGCAGTTGAGTCAAAGATGAAAATAGTTAATTCAATGCTTGATTCTCAGGAAAAAGGTGTGTTTGGGAAAGATGTCTATAATAAATACGTTAAAGATGAGAATAATCCTATGGGGCTAACACCTCCAGGTATTTCATCATCGCCTACTGCAAGTTTTAATAACCCAATAGGAATATAATATGCCTCCACAACAATATACAATCCAAAGTTTTGCAGATTCTATAAGGAAGTCTTCTCCTAACGGTATTGACTCCAGTGGAGTACCATATTCTCAAATAAAAGATGACGAACTAGCAAAACGAGTAATCGCTAAATATCCAGTGTATGCGAGTCAGGTACAGGGATATACACCACCTGTATCAGTTACACCACCAGATCCCCATGCTGAATATCAAAAACAAGTAAACACTGCCGTAGGAGGTGCCGCAAAGGGTGCTTTTGATGCAACACAAAGCGGTGTGGAAGGTATGGCAAAGACATTGCAGGACAATACTACAGTTCAGAACAGTAATGCTTCACCACTAAATAAATTAGGTAAAAAGATAAGTACCGTAGCGTCCCTCGCAGGACAGGGTACAGGTCTTCTTTTTAACGCAGCAGGAGGTGCTGTAAGTGGTAGTGGCGCACTTGACCACCTACCCGAATGGCTTAAGGCAGCCCCTGCAGCTGCTGTAGCTGCAGTACAAAGTAATCCCGAAGCAATGTCAGCTCTTCATAGCATAAACTCTCTTGCAGAACAGCACCCACAAATTGCCCAACTTCTTGGTGGCATTGTTCAGATAGCAAGTAACGTAGGGGGTGCAGGAGGAGGGGCTGCGGCAGGAGAGAAAGCTGTAGGACTTGTTGATAATGCAGTTACGACAGGGACGACAGCCATTAAGGATGCGGGGCGAGCCGCAACTGACGCTGTTGGAACTAAGGTTGCTGATATAGGTGCTAGTAGGGCGGCTGCCAAAGATGCATCAATGCTTCAAGATCACATAGAGCAGACAATGCCATTGGCAGATAAAGACGCGAGGACTCAGGCTATATTCAATGCTGGATATGCAGACGGTGGGGCAGAGCGTACTGGTGCGCTGGGAACAACTGGCATTGCTTCAACTCCTGAAGATATAACGCGAGGAACACTTGCAAGTCCTTACATGAAGGGCACCAAAGACTTTTTGAAGCAGTCAAGCAATATAGGTAAAGGAATTATAGACCGCTCTAAAACTCTTGATACGTTCTTAGACAAAAACTCGACTCCTGCGAACTTTGCTGATATGAGAAAGTATATCGAAGCAAATAACAGACCATCACCGTACCTACAAGACGATCCTGGGGCATTTAAAGCATATAACCGTGCAAACGAGAACGGTCTTGCAACCATATATAAGGAGATGAAAGACACAGCAAAATCTACTGGTGATTTCGGAGCAATAACACCAGGAAGTGATCTTCGACGTGCTCGTATTGCTGTCGATAATCAAATAGAGAAGCAGCTTGGTGAAAAGACTCTTAGTGAAGATCAATTCCGTGGAGTTAAAGTGGCAGAAAAGAATCTTCGTAATGTAATGAATCGTATGACCGAAGATACCGTTCGATATCCTGGACAACTTGAACAACTTAATAAGTACAATGATTGGATGTCACAACTCACAAAAGGTAACTCTGAAATACCTGTGGACCCAGCTCATGCGGAAGCATTGAAGGCTCAGTTTGGTCTTAAGAGTACTCCCACAACTGAGGCCGCCGCTCAGAGCGTTGCAGACCAACACGCAGAAATGGAACACCTGTTTGATGCTAAACAAAACATTGCTGATCGCAATCAAGCCAAGATTGGTAAGAGCAATAAAGTAACTGATATGTTGGATAGAAATCCAACACTTAAAGCTGCCGTAAAGGTCGGTAAAGCGGCGTTACCATACGCAGGGGTAACAGCCGTTGGTGAAACGGCACTAGGATTAACGCATTAACCCTAATTTCCCCATCAATATGATTGAGACAACTACTATAATCAGCAAGAGAATCATACCCCCAACCATACCACCAACGTGCGGTAAATGCAACACCTAAAACAAAGCTTATGGAACTACTTACCGGAATCGGAACCGTGCGCAAAAACGTAAACACGCTCATGCAGCCGGTGATTTCGCAGTCCCGTAAGAAGGCCATTGTGACCCTGGCTAAACGGAGGAACATGACGCGCCAAAAGGCTCAGTGGACTCAAGCAGTTGCCATCGCCCGGACTCAGGCACGTAAACCATAACCATGAACCAAGCCGACAAACTCCGAACCCTGATTGATCCGTCATACGCGCACACTCTTGCTACGCGCGATATGCTTGCGGGCATCCCTGCAATAAAGGGTGAGCCTGGCTACACCCCAGTCAAGGGTGTGGACTACTTTACCGCCGAAGAGGTCCAGGCGGTGATAGCCCATGTCATTAACCAGGTGCAGGCAGGGGTGGAAAACGGAACCACACCTGTCAGGGGCGTGGACTACTTCGATGGCTCAACACCGACTACCGACGAGTTGTTAGCCCTCATTAAGCCTCTCATCCCAAAGGTCAAGAATGGTGCTGATGGACATGCTCCGACGAGCGGTGAACTGAAGGCGCTTATCGCACCCCTTATTCCAAAGCCAAAGGACGCTAAAATGCACAAGATAGAGGACATCGTAGCGGCAGCTATCCCTGCGATAAAGGAAGAACTATCGTACAGACACATCAAAGATGCACCACCAATTGATGACCTCAATGTTCTTATCGCGTTCTTGAGGCGTGGCGGTTTCCGTGGGGGGGGTAGTTCAGCAACAACAGCAGCAGGAACTACTAAGTACGCTGACCTTTCATTGTTAACAGACGGAGTAACCAAAATCTTTGCTATACCTACCTTTACAAGCGTCATAGGTCTTCAAGGAAGCGACGCACCGTTCGTCTACCGCCCTACCGTGGACTTCGTAGCAGCAGGACTCACGCTTACGCTTGCCACCGCAGTACCAGCCCCTTCAGCGGGAGCCACCTTAATCTTCACCTACTCATGACCTATTTAAAAAAACTTTTTGTCGCACTTGTCGCCCTCTGCGCTCTTGCAATACCTGTAGCCGCTCTCGCCGTCTCTCCTACACAGAGTTTTCAGAACATCGTCCCGTTCGTCACGGATAAGTTCGACAACGGCACATCGTCCCTTCGCTGGCTGCACGTCTTCACCAAATACGCCAGCACCACAGCGCTCAACATCGTAGGGCAGGGGACTGGCTGCGCCACGTTCGACGTGAACGGCCTTCTTACCTCAACAGGCGTGGCCTGTGGGGGGGCAGGAGCCTCTCCAGGCGGCTCTTCCGGCCAGCTTCAATACAACGGGTCAGGAGCGTTTGCAGGGGTTTCGACCACCACCCTCACCGGCTCTGGTGTCATCACCATATCCAACTCCCCCGTCCTTATCGGTGCTTCACCCGCAGTCGCATCACTTACAGGCGGCAGCAATGGACAAGTTCTCGGTTGGCTTAGTGGTATTCCTACATGGACTGCGACCTCATCAGTAGCAGCAGGTACGGGTATCTCCGTAGCTACGGCAGGTTCCGTCAATACCGTTACCAACACGGGTGTCACTTCAATTGTGGCGGGGACGAACGTCACTATCTCGGGTGCTACAGGGGCCGTGACCGTCAATGCTTCCGGAGGAGGCGGTACGTTCCCCTTCACACCAGCGACATCGTGGGGCGTGAACACCTCAGCTACTACGACTGCGCTATGGGGCCAGAACAGCATCTTCGCTTCTTCCACCTCAGCAACGGTTCCCGCGTTCTCAGCAAGTAACACGACAGGCCCCGCAGCCGTCTTTGGGCAGGGCAATGTGGGTATTGCGACATCCTCGCCCTACACCGCTCTTTCAGTAAGTGGAGGACTGGCAGCATGGGCGGCATATCCCTACCACCTTGGTACTTCCTGCACGACCGCCAATAGCGGCGGTGGAAATAACGGTATCCAAGGTCTAGAAGTATGCGGTACAGACAACACCACGAACGGCGTCCAAGCGGGCCTCACCAACATCAACAATGGTTCGTCAGCATATACGTTCTTCTACTACAACAACCACCTCGCCAATGGCGCGTTCACGAGCTACGCAGGCGACCAGTACAACAGTAACACCTATAGCGACACGACCTTCGGAACGGCATTTGCAGTACCAGATGCTCTTACGCGCATCAACACTGATGGGCCAATCACGTTCATCACCTCGACTACCACGGGTAAGAACTACCAGAGCTTCGTCATAGGGGGTACGGCCGCTACGAACGAAATAGCCCGTCTCACTACGACCGGCCTCGGCATCGGCTCTACCTCGCCGCGAGCACAACTCTCTATCCAATCGCTTTACACTGCCTCTAGTACCGCTCTAGCGCAGTACAACATCATCGGCTCTTCCACACCGTCCTTCTATGTCGGAAGCCCGAACCAGAATGGGTTTGTGGGTATTGGTACGACGAGTAGTGCACTATTCCCTTTGAGTGTTCAGGCAACGAGTACTACTGTTGCTACAGCACTAACTGGTATTACAGTATTTAATAGTTCGCAAAACCCTGGCTTTAATACGTTTAGCGCGATGATTGAATTGGGTTCCAATGCAGCAAGTAATGGTGGTTCAACATATGACCAAATTGTTTCGAGTACCGGCACATTGAATTTCTATACGGGGAATACAGTATCGGGCACTCTTGGAACGAAAGTGTTAGCACTATCAACTGGTAGTGCCACCTTTACAGGAACTGTGAATCTGGCGGCAACAGGTATCACAAATAATACGTTTATCGTATCTAGCTCAACCACTTCGACAATACCGCTCTTTCAAATAGATGGAAGTGTTGTCGCAGGAGCAAACGGTCTTCTCATAAAATCATCTGCCTCTGGTTCCTTAATTGCGCTCTCGACTCAATCCCTCAACGCAAACGATGGCATCAGCATCAACGGAAAAGGTACGGGGGCTAACACGTTCGGAACGCTCAATACGGGAGCAACGAGCGTAGGCAACACCACGGGTGCTTCGACCGTTACAGGTGCTACTATCGGCCTCGTCTCTGCTGGAGCTACGACACTTGGCGGTAGCACGGTTACTTCGACCAACAACCTTATCGCGGCATCGGGTGTGTACACCAACGCAACCACTGGCAATGGAGGTTTTGGTGCTGGGGCACTTATAGCTTTCAGCTCTGGAGCTGCCGCTGCACCACTTCCTGGTTCTGCGAATATGATTAACCGTGCGTGGTTCAACGGAACCACGGCAACGGTCATTACGGCTGGGGCAAACTACGCAGATGTAGAAATAATGAAAACCCCCATCACCGAGGCAGCCTCCAGTAACCACCCGCTCCTCGCACAGCTAGCTATACGACCCATGACCGTCACAGCAGGTGTGTCTACCGTTTCCACCACGTCGAGTCTGTACATAGAGGACGCTGCAACGACGACGGTTTCCTCGGGAGGTAATTACTCAATCTATGTTGCGAACGGCTCAAACTACTTCAATGCCACGTCGACATTCTTTAACCCGGGATTTAGCGGAGTGGTAGGTATCGGTACAGCGACACCTATTTCAGCATTTACGATGGTAGCCGCATCAACCACCGCAGCAACTCTTGCAAATGGTTATTCAGGAACCGTTCACATAATTGCAGGATTTGAAAACACGGTAGTAAAACTGTTCCAAGTGATAGACCAGTGGGGGCATCGTATTACGGGCGGGGATGCTCCTGTCCTCTCGGCGTGTGGCACAACGCCTACCTTCGTAGGGTCAGCGAACGACAACACCATGAGTATCCAAGTCGGCTCGGTATCGGCTACGTCTTGTACCGCAACATTCGCTCACGCGTGGCCTACGGCTCCGACGTGCAATGTTAGTAACCGCTCCATGAGCATAACCAACGCACTCTCGTATACAGTTTCGGCTACGGCCATTACTGTTACGCAGACTGCTCTTACCAGCGCCATCCTCGATGTGCAATGTACCGGAACACAATAAATCCATGATGAATATACCCACCGCTCAGGCATATCTTGAGACCATTATCAACCAGAAGCAGCAAGAACTTGATACATTCACGCTCTCATTGAGTGTCCTCAATACCAAGTTTGCACCTGACCTCTCAGCTATAACGGACTCACAGAACGCAGCAGATGTTATTCGCAAAGAATTAGACGAAACACAACAAAATCTGGTAGACACCAGAGCAAGTGTAGATGCACTGAACGCGCAACTGGAAACCGCAAACACCACCATCACCGACCTACAACAGCAGGTGGTTGATTTGACCAAGCTCATTCCACCGCCGACAGCCGCAGAAGTGACTCTTTGACATGCCTGACGAACCGACTCGCGCAGACATACTAGAAGCCTTCAAAGCACACGCGGAAGAAGACCACCGTGTTTCCGCTGCACAGGCGGAAGTAAACATTGAGTTCCTCACCTTCAAAGCGGAGACAGAAGGCACCCTCGCCACCCTTGCCACAAAAGAAGATATCAAAGAAGTTATAGCCTTTATGAAGGAGATTAAAGTTGGTTTTGGTATCTTTCGTTTTTCGTTCGACAACGCTGCAAAGATAGGTTCGTTCATTCTCCTTATCGGTGGCATTTTTGTTCTGTTCAAAGTAGGTTTTGTGGCAGCTCTCGCCTTCTTATTCGGTAACAACAAACCATGAGCAAAGGACTGATAATTTCTCCAATAAATCAAGGTATTGACTGGGTACTAGGGCAGTTCACCGGCATACAAGAGCATCCCGTTCTCATGCCAGGCGGGCATGGGTGGGGAGTGTTCAAGCCGTTACCGGAGTACCAGAACAAGAACGGCTTCGAGACGTACAACTGCACGAACTACGGCACCTATAATGCTCTTGAGACACTAGCCGCCTTCAAAGGCTTTGATGATTTCCCGAAGGACTGCGCCGAGCGGTATTCAGGGGTGCATACGGGCACCACTCAGCAGGGGAATGACATCCACCACGCTTGTGAGGTCATACGCACCGTCTGTGGTGCTGTCCCTGAAGCGTCGCTTCCATTTACCGACGATATTACAACGTGGGATGCCTACTACACAGTGGATTCTGCCACTTGGCTCCTACCCTTTGGCCAGGCCCTTCTCAAGCGCTTCAAGATATCTCACGAGTGGGTCATCAACAGCTCGCAGTGGTTCGACACCAAGCCCGACCTCATCAAGGAGGCGCTACAGCATGGAACGGTATCTGTTTCGGTTTATGCGTGGAAAACACATGACGGCGTTACCTTCTATAAAAATGATGAAGACCGAGACGAGCACTGGGTACAGCTCCTCGACTACGATGAAGGTAAGTCGTGGACGATATTCGACAGCTACGACAACTTCGTGAAAACCCTTGAGTGGCACTACAACTTTCAGGCGGCAAAGGTATTTTACATTGACCGCATACCAGTCGTTACCCGCACCTGGTGGCAGCAGATTATAGATAACTTCGCCAAGCTATGATTGAAAAATTCATGGCAATGCTTGCTCGTCTTCTTGGCTGGGAGGATAAACCAACGGAGATACAATACATACCTCTACCGCCGCTGAAACAGCCCGTAGCGGCTCCTTTACCCGTAACATCACCAACTATGCCTCCTCTCCTTTGGGACACACCACAGAACGTCTATCACGCCATTCGTGTTACCTGCGATAACGCAGGACTCACGTTATCGGAGAAAAACATCATCACAGCCTGTATCTACCAGGAGAGCAATTTCCTGAACAGTGCGAAGTGCGAGAACAAACACACCAATGGTGTGGTGTGGTCTACCGATTGGGGTATCTGTCAGATAAACGACTACTTCCACATAGGGCCGAATAAAGACTTCCCTTCGGTACGATTCGTGCTCGACAATCCAGCTAAGGTCGTGGCATGGATGATTTTCATGTACCGACAGGGACATCTGAATCAGTGGGTATCTTTCAGTTCGGGCGCTTATAAACAGTGGCTAAAACCCACAAGCCCTATGTGGGCGTATAAAACAAACTAACATGCAAAATACTTATTCTCTTCTTCGTTCAAAGACATTCTGGTTGCTCGTAGTGACGGCACTTCTTCCGATTGCAAATGCAATCGCACCAACCCTTCCTATGGGAGTTCAGAACATTGTGGAAATTATCCTCTCGGTGCTCGCCATGATTACGCATAACATGACGGCGCAGAACTCAAACGCGGTTAACTAGGGGAAGCCAAAAACAGAAACGCCTCCATTATTTCGGAGGTATTTTGCTTTCGTCTATAAAGTGGAGAGACTGATTGCGCAGTCGTTGCGATTTACTTGGTACGATAAGCGAGTACGTTTCTGCTACCTATAGGATACAACCACGCCAGCGTTTTTAATACAAGAAAACAGGGGATAACGCTCGTGTAGAAATGGTGAAGGTGGACGATACTACAGATAGAGAACCCGTTCTTTGGAAAGGAGTACCTGATGAAATACTTGTTTCTCTGTCCCGACTGCGGACGCGACACGCTCTCACGCCCGCACGCTTTGTTCTGCCCTGAACTTACTCGACAGACCGAGGCCAAGTGCAAGGAACTCGATATCCCCTATCAGCCTAGCCTATTTGGAACGGCTCCCCCAGGAGGTGACCCTTAGCCAAGAAGGAGAAGCAACGTGTTATGCGCCCGCTGCGAAAACCCAATGCTGCGCTCGAACCGCCTGGAATGTGAGGTGTGCGGGAACTTTGAACTGCAAACCCTCATCATCCTGAACGAGTGCGTCGTGTGTTCGGCAATGGTGAAGGTGGTTCTTCCCATGTTACCTGGTCAACAGTTCACGCGAAAGGAGATGTCTTGATTCACTTCCTCGGCGCGTGAGGGTTATGGCAGTACCCCGTCACGCTAACTACTGCTAAGAAGGCGAGGTGGTCTTACATCTCTTGAAAGGGGAACGCCATGCTTCGGCTTTTATTCTACGGTCTGGTGTTCTCCCTTCTTGCACGCTTTGTGTGGGGTAAGGAAATCGCTGAAACGTATTGGAGGGACGGAATATGAACCCTGTGCGCGTACTCATCTACGGCATCTATCCATTCGTTATGATTCTCGTCACCTTCCGGCTCGGAGAGGTACTGTGGAATCACCTATGAAAACGTCCCGCGCTACTTATGCGCGGGGCTGTTTTTCATACCTCCCCAAGAAATACTCCTGCCCGTTGTAGTGTTTTCATGGTGTCTTAGAGATAAATCTAGTAAAGCGTTCGTGCATTTCTTTCTTGGCGGCGTTCCATTCAAAACCGAGAGGCGGTGCTCCACGAGCAATCACTCTTTCATCCCTCTCCTCCACACTCACGGCGTCAGAGGTAGCTTGTGCGACGGTGAGGGCGAAGGTGCGGATGAAATCGTGTATATCAGCCATTTGCATCGTGTTCTTCGGTATTCGGTGAAGCCAAAACTCCCTATCAAAATCTTTTTGAGCCACTTCAACTATCTTCTCTAGGGTGTTTTCGGTCATGGTTTTAGAAGTGCATACACTTATCTACTTTTCCGTCCCATCCGCTTATGTGCGGTACGCCGCCTACCTCGATACACTTTTGTTTCGCAATAAGGTTGAGGCTGTAGTCAGAAAGTGGGTCAGCTTGCTGGTGCTTCAATCCAGCCTCGTCCAGCCACGACATACCGGCCCACATGCCCCAGAAAAGCAGTACGATACCTACTACTACTGATAGAACCAGCACCGCAATTCCAAGATATTTCATAAGTAAGTTCTATTGGGTAATGGTTAGGTGCTTTATTTCTTGCATTATTTCCGTGGCGACTTGCGGGACAATCGCATTGCCTGCGCCTTTGAGAGCGGCATTTCTCCATCCGCGAGGTCGAGCCAGTCCGTTGGGTAGCCCATCATCCAAAGTGCAAAGCCTGGCTGCAACTTGAGGCCAGTCGGTTTCCCAGGAACTCCTTTCTTCGTCCCCATCTCGACGATGTGGTCGATTGTATCGCGTGGCTGTCCTTTCGAGCCGCGACCGTCCCGGGCGGTCGCGGTCGGTAACATTCCCAACTGCTGACTGAGTCCCACTTGCGCCAGCCGTCCCGTCTTCTTGTCGTAGGCTCGTTGTCCAATTTTCGCTGGTTGGCCGTCCTTGGTCCGAAGTCTCTCCACTTTCACTCCTGGCTCCTGTGCTGAGACGGTGTGCAGCAATCCAAACTCTGTCCCTACGGTGCGGAGCGTTGACGGCGCAAGCTGGAATAACGAGCGGGCAGACTTCGTATCCCGCTTCTTCCAGGTCAGTACACACTTGCTCGAATACCAAACCTCCTTCCCAAGTAATGAAGCCGCCAACATTCTCGCCCACGATGTAGGTAGGATTTGTTTCGCGTATAACTCGAAGCATTTCCGGCCAGAGGTGGCGGTCGTCCTCCGTGCCTCGCCTTCTTCCTGCTGCGGAAAAGGGCTGACAAGGGAATCCTCCGGTGAGGATGTCGATAGCAACTCTATTTCCGTTTCCAGGCGATACTTCGGGTTTCCCAGTGCTAGCTCCTTCTTGCTCGCGCACCCGTGCCCTCCTACCCTCGGTGTCGGTAGTAATCCTCTCGGCAGTAAGTTCTCTGATGTCCCCATAGATAAGTGCGTTAGGCCAATACTTTTTTAATATCACCTGAGAAAACGGGTCGTTGTCGCAGAAAACATGCTCTACGTCGCCCCACACGGCCTCGGTTGCTAGTGCGAAACCTCCAATGCCCGAGAATAAATCGAGGTGTCTCATATGCTCAATCAATTATTTGTTTCTGGTAGGGGGGTGGGTTTCTCGTTTTGGTCGGAAAAACTAGTTGTTCCAAACGGAAACTCGCGGCCCTCAATCGTTTTGATAATGAAGCGCCAAACCGCGAAGCCCTCGTATGAATGTTCGGGATACTGCCCATTCTCCTCATCGTAGTCGCGTAACAATTTTTCCAGGTCGTATTTGCTTAGACTCCACATAACAGGCCTTGTTGTTTCCATACATCCCGCGCCATATTCCATCCAAGACGACGGCCTTCTCCAATATCACTTCCTCCGAACGACTCATCCTTCTCCACACTCACGGCGTCAGAGGTAGCTTGTGCGATGGTGTGGGAGAGGGTGCGGATGAAGGTGTGGAAGGCTGGGTTAGCTATCCCTCGAAACCTAAGCGTCCCGAATTTCTCATCGAAATCCTTCAGCCCTGCCTCCACTACCTTCTCTAGGGTGTTTTCGGTCATAGAGTTTTTGATTTGTGAATAGCCCCGCCGATGTAGAGAGCCGCGCCGACCGCGATTGAGTACCAATTGCTGAAGCCGAGGCCAGCACCCATGAACAAAATGCCTAGTATGGTCGCGGGATAAATCGTAATGGTCTTCATAAGTAAGTTCTATTGGGTAATGGTTAGAAGCTTTCGTCGTAGAACTTGCGCAGGACTTTCTCAAGAGCGAGGGCGGGGAATTGGCCGCCTTCGCCGTCAGCCTGTTCTATCCATACTGATTTTGCACCGTCTGGGTAGTCCATACACGGGCAGATAGTGAGCTTGCCAATCTCTACGCCTTTTGTTCTGTCCATACATCCAGGTTCCAATTAGCTACTAATATCTTCTTTGAACGGAATACGCAGAAACCCTAGTATCTGCTCGTTCGTCCACGGATGCGTTTTAGGGGCAGATTCGTTCAGATACTGCCGCAGGAAGCCTACTTTCGGATTCTGCTGTCCTGCAGTATACGAAGCCTCTATCTCGGTGAGTAGGAAGGTTTCTAATCCAATGGTCAGTTTATCGTCCGAATTCATATGGAATTCGTCACTAAGAAACTTCTCCCTAAACCTCTCTAGTGCTTCTTGGTGGGTGGTGGTCATACCGTAGTAATAGCTACTCGCGCCCCGCTCACCGTCTCGAATAAATCAATGTTCTTCTCAATGTCCCGCAGCACGATTTTCATATCCCGCCAGGTCTGACGCATCAGCCGCACGTCGCTTGGGGTTGGCATACAGTTCTCGTCCCCCAGGCCCTCTAGCTGCGCCTGACGTGTTCGTATGAGCGTTGCGTATGCACAGCGAATAGTGCCGCGTATTTCGGAGAGTTGATTCATAATTTCTCGGCTTCAACCTTCAGCTCATTTGCCTTAGCAATCAGCTCGTCAGCTTTTCTGAGGAGTTCGACCTTCTCCTCATTCTCACGCGGCCGAAGCTGGACGACGCCATAGGCGACGTTACCGCCCTCAATCGCTTCTGCTTCGACCACCTGAGCGCCAAATATGGAGAACACACCGGCAGCGATGACGCACTTCGCGTTGATGGTGATTGAGAGCTTCGCCTTCACCGATGAATAGAGGGAGACGATGCCCCAGCCAGCCTCGATGCCCCAGCCAGCCTTGATGCCCCAACCAGCCTCGATGCCATCGCCAGCCTCGATACCCGAGCCAGCCTCGATGCCCCAGCCAGCCTCGATGCCCGAGCCAGCCTTCGCGACAATCGAACCGTTTACATAGATACCTTTTTCAAAGACGACCCAGCCAAGGCCCTCTTCGATTATCACGGAGACATCATCGTATCCGCCCCATTTTCCTATGAAGCCGGGCTTGTACTTGTTATCGCTGTCGAGGTCCTCCTTGGTGATGATAATAGTTCTCATAGGCAGTTCGCTTTATACTCCTTCACATTGCTAATCTTCTCCGGGTACAGCTCGAAGTAGCTGCACGCTGCCTTTTTCGTGTGCACGTCCTTGTAGTCAATCCTCTCCGCAGCATGAGCTACCCGTTTCTGCGGATACACATTTACGAATATGGAGAGCAGGACCATAAGGATGATAGCAAGCAGCATTATGAGTGCGTCTGTTGGTTTGCCTTCCGGCCGCTTGATGCTGCGTTTAAGGAAGTTTTCCCCTTGGGTGAGATTGTTCATGATTTTAGTTTGTGCTGATAATCAGTGTTGTTTTTTTGGTCGAGACGAACGGGCTTCCTCCAACCTTCGAGCGTTCCGTGGAGAAGCCAATACTCGGTCTTGGAACCCAAATCTCCTTCTGGGAGGATTATTTTCTCTTTTATAAGGAAGTCCTCTGGGTCTATGCGCTTACTCATACATACCAGTTCTATCGTTGTAATCTCGCGGGTCTTCACTCTCTTCTTCCAAACCGTCAATGAAGTTGTTATGCACTCGTGAAATCATTGCGTCCTTCTTTGCTTGGTTTAGTCGGTGGTGCAGAGAAATCACTTCATTCTCCTGCCCCATATCACCCACACTCTGAATAATCGCAGCACAATCACTCCACTTCTCTTGTTTGAGGAAGAAATCGAAATCTTCTCTCAAGTCTTGTAGCACTTCTTCTTGGTTGTTGGTTAAAGACATTTTGTTTTAGGTTACTTCTAGATAAGTACCTTCGGAGGGAGGATGGAGAGAGTAAATCTAGTTACCCTCCCCGTCCCCCATCCGGAGGAAATAGGCGTGCTGTCGTGCGTTCGAGCCTGTGTCCCTCTAGGGGAACTGGAACGTCGTTGCTGTTGCCTAAGACCCACTGTATACCTTTTCTAAAAGGCGTGCAAGGGGGGCTGTGGATAAGTCGTGCTAGCACGATGAGCTATCGTGTGATATACATAGAAATATGGCAAAAACAAAGGAGAAAGACATAAACATTCGTATTCGCCAGTCCACCAACAAACGATTAAAAATAAAGGCGGCGAAATACGAATGCACGGTGAAAACATTACTAGATGAGTTCTCAAAAGGTGATTGGATTCGAGTATGAAATACGGGGATTGGCTTCTTATCAAGCGCACGGGAAAGCTCCGTGATACCCGTTACACGGCAGAGAAGTTAGATGGTCTGATTTTCCTTAGAACAAAAAACCACCCAATAACCTGCTGGTGTCTCGATTGTGCCCGCCTCGACCTCGACCACGTTTCTGACCATTTAAAAGAAAACATTACCCAAAAGAACTAACGTAGTAAAGATATGGAGTGGCCTTTTTGCAGACATTTTGTTCTAAAGGACAGGAACTGCCCATATTGCATAAACCGAGAGGCTTCTGCACGGGAGGAAATCGCCCAAATGGTCGCAGTTTACCGGAGAAAATACCCGCACTTCGCGTCTGGCTTCCTCACTGGAAGTAGCCTTTGCGGAAATCCCGAAGGGGACTCTGCTCGGTATTGGAAACTGAAGAAAATACTCGGAGAAGCCTAAAAACTAACTACTATAGAAAAAGAGAATATGAAAGTACGAATACAGCGTTGGGAAATGGAAAATATAGTGCGAGCAATGGAGTTTGACCGCGAAAATAACAAGCCTCCCGCACTTTCAGCCATGATAGTTGAAGCAGAAATCGTGCCCGAAGAAAAAGCCCTAACAAAAGATACCTAAGAGCTTATGAAAATAGGAATTATTCTTGTTCAGAGACCAACATGAGCACCACAGAGTTCTTAAAGCGGTTTCGGTCCGCCCATGAATTAAGACAGTTTACAAAGCCACACTAATAATTGATATAGCTTCAGCGCGTTCCGAGGTTAGGGACCTGCGCTTTGAGCGTGTGTCTTCCATGACAAAGGTGTCCACATCAATGAGGTGGAAGGAGTGGGGGTATTTTATGACTACACAGGCAGGGAAGTTTCGCAACCATATATAATCTGGCTCGCCATTTACTCCTTGCACACGTATCAATTCCCCTTTGGGAGACTTTATTGCTTTAAGATAGGTGCGTTGATGATCCTCTAGTGCATTAAAGGGTAGGCTGTTTGTTGGTGTATATTTTACTTCATATGCACAAGAAAAAGTTGGGTTTTCTCGTAACCATTTACGCAGGCGAACGCCAAAGTCGGCCTCTTTTTTCTTATGTTGTTTCGGCAGTTCAGGCAGTGTAGGCATGGGGATTAAATTCTCTACCAGCTTGTATTGTGTCGTAAATTCTTTGGTCCCACCTTCCACCTATTAAATAATAAGTCTTAGTTATTCGCAGATGCTCTAGGTTTCGTTGTCTCCCCAACATCTGGGTGTGATGAGTGCAAGAGTGACTCATGCTGGCAAACACGACTGCGCCGAACATATATCCATCGAACCCAAATCCCATTGATGCTTGTACAATAAAGTAGCATTCCTCTACCTCCTGCGCCTGCCGCTTCACGGCATCAGCGTCCTTTGTTCTTCCGTCAAGAACAAGCACAAGCTTCTCTTCTGAGAGTTCCTTTGCGAGAGCGTCTATCTGTTCAGTAAAATGAGCAACCACAATAAGTTTCTTGTACCCGAGCTTTAGTATCTCTGCACCCTTTCCTTGCTGTTCATGGCGATGTTCATGTGTCCATGTAACCACTTCGTCCACCGGACGCTTATACGGTTTTTGCTTTATCTTAATGATTTCACTTGTTGCCGGAGGTAAGTATTCTACGCAATCTTTTAGAGACACGATATCGCAATGCTTCTCCAAAGGAATCCGTATCTTGCTGCGCCAATCGCTTTTAGGCATCCATGCAGGGAACCTTAGAAACGGTAACTTAACCTTCTCGAAAAAGATGCCTTGCCACTCTTTCCAGTCATAATATATTCCTATGTAACAAAGGAGGGAGTGGAGTGACCAAGCGTCTTGTCTTACGGGTGTCGCCGTTAGTAGCAAAACATGGCACTCAGGGTTTTCTTTCAAGAGAGTATACAACGCACTTGCCAGCTGTGATCGTCCCTTTTGAAACAATGCTGATCCAAAATAATGAGCCTCGTCAACCACAATAGCGGTAGGGGGTGCAATAGAGGGTGCTAGTTTCTTGAATTCTTCCTTGCTCAACACGGTTGCTTTAGTGTGAAATGCCTCCCAGTCTTTTTTGTTTTGTTTTGGTGTAATGATATATGTATTCCCCGCTCGTTTAGGATCATCTATCCAAATGCTCGCAGGAAGACTCTTGCCGGTTCTCATCTCCCACGCAAGAATTGCCTTGTCGGGGTTTCGGTCAAGGAAATGTTGTTGGTGGGGATAAAGGGTTAAGTTCTTTGACGCCATTCTTCATGCATAATCCCATCCACATTAAAACGGATGGCCGCTAAGTGATCTTCGCACGGCTCGTCGTTTCCTCCTTCGTATTTGTTTCTGAAATATTTATCTATATGACGAAGCAATGACTGTTCGTATGACTCTATAGGTATGCCTTTCTTGAAGTTCCCAACACCGTATTTGACTTTCTTGCTTGTCATATACTTAGCGTAGCGATGATGTGCAGTAAATGAGATTGTCTCAACAAAGTCTATCTTACCCTCTTGGGAGTCGCGTATTGCCCCTGTGTCAAATTCAGTTACACCACTCATACTATGTTCCCCGCATTATCTCCTTATAAATACGGAACTCTGCCTCCACACCGTTCATCGCCCGGTGCATCTTCGGTTCCGGTGGGAGACGTAAGACGGTGCAGATGGTCTTCATGGACCAGCTCGTTACTTTCCGATGGGGGATCATAGCGAATGCCATAGAAAGCAGGTCAATCTTATGGCGTGAGATTTGAAGAGTTGTACCTGTTTGCTTACAGGCTACCTCTAGGAAGGACAGATCGAAGTGGTAGTTATATGCCATGAGAGTCGTGTCGCGGGAAAACGTAGCAAAGTCTTCCATAACAGTAAGGAGATCAGGGGCATCTTCCCATTCTTCGTCGTTGTATCCATTTACCGCTTGCGCTTTCTCGTCAATGTCTTGTGGGCGTGTTGGTTTTATTTTGCTCTCAAAACGATCAATCTCCTGATGGGTGTCTGAATTGAATTTGATTGCTGCTATTTCAATTATTTCACGAGTAAAAGGGTCAAGTCCCGTTGTTTCGCAGTCAAGGAGAGTTATGGTCATTTATTTGTTTTAAAAATAAATTTGTATGGATACATACCACCATATTCGCTAATATTTTGTTCTACAATTGTTTTTTCTTTACTCATATCCATAAGCATAGGCAAATCTTCAGGAGATACATAAAAATCTTCGTATTCTTCTTGAGTAAGTACGGGCATTTGATATTTCCCATACTTGCGATGATATTTCCATATTGCGTATTTGGTTTTTATCCAGTCAATCATGTTCTATATATTGCCCATAACCGATGTGTTATGAGCAATAATAACGCGTGATTATTTACCTGCCGTCATCTCAGTCCACTTCGCGTTGACTGCGGCGACAGCATCGTTTACGGATGCGGTTGCAAACTGTGCTTTCTCCGCCCGCACGGTCTCGATGATGTCCAGTGTCTTTGTGCGGATGTCTTCCCCTTCTTCTGCCGTAAGTGAGCGAACCGGCACAAACGTCATCTGATTCCATGACACGTCTCCTTTGGATTGTGGCTCCGAAGAAAAGCGTGTCACGACCGTATTAGGGCGGATCTTCTTCGCGTAGTCCTTAAAGGAATACATTGAGGAACCCGAGAGGTTCAGTTGGAATACTTCGCCTAGGTACAGAACGTACACAATCTTGTTCTCCTTGAGCGAAGAGAGTTTCTTCCCAGGTGCTGGCGGATACTTTGCTTTAAGTTCAGCTGGTGTTCCGCGTTCAATCTCCGCCTTATTACACCACAAAGGAATAACCTCATCATCCGTATCATAGATAGGTGATGAGGTGTAGGTTTCCGTGTCTCCATCGTAGTGAGAGAGTTGCTTGCGGGTGTAGAGGATAATGCCCTCTATTTCGCTCCCAATCTCCGTCTTTACGAAGTTAAACGACGTACTCCCGTCCTCGTTCACAATGTCATCGCCCCGGATTTCTGTGTAGAACACTCCAGCCTCCTTGACGAGTGTGATTTCCTTCGTCTTCGGATCCTTTTCATACTTATCCTGAGAAAACATACCGAGACGTGGAAGCATTATCTTTTGAGTGGATTGTTCCACTGGGAAGAGGTCAGCTAGTGCTGATGTGACTTCTGCTGACATCACGTTGGCTACTTCTGTAGATGCTTTCTTTGCTGTTGCCATACTATTTTTTCTTTAATGGTTCTTAATATATTAACTATGCACTGCGTTATTTTACCGCACGTTGGCTGTGGGGTCTAGGGGTTAGGGTGGGGATAAGATCCATACACCCTCTTAAACTCTTCATAATCCATTATAAATATAGCTTCGTACTGTATACCCCTCATTTTTTCATAGTCTTCAATAGGTATTTCTTTCCATACCCCGTTTCTCTTAACTTGTATGCCTCTTACTACACTCATACCTGTTTACTATCCACATACTCCTGCATCTTCTGAACCGTGTCTACGATACGTTGCCCGAAGTAGAGGGTGTCTAAGGTGGTGCGGGAGGTGGGGAAAGCGAGGGGAGTAGGATCCGGGGTGGTGAAACCTACGGTGAAGTCCCCCTTCTCCTCAGTAGGGAACCAGTAGAGTGTTGCGGGTATATCCTCCGGGCGCACCTTGTGGATGAGGGAGAGCATCAAAAGATACATAGTGATTTGATGGTGCCCGTCCGCTCGCTTCTGATCCCACTTCTTTACTCCCGTCTTGAATTCCGATAGATGGGTGTGCGGCAGGTAGTCGTCGATGAACCCCACGAGAGGAATGTCGCGGAACGTGGTGCGGAGTTCGTATTCGTAGTTACCGAGTCGGGGGAGATTGGGGAGGAAGGTTGGGTCTTCGGCGATGCGTTCACCTGTTATTTTGCCGAACTCCATTGCAGCAGACGGGGGATCTTTTTCGTTCAGAATGTAGCGTTTATACCATTGCTCAGGTGAATAATCGAAACTAGAAAGTGCACTCCAGCTCAGGGGGCGGGTTACGAGGAAGTCTTTAATGTTAGTAGGTGTTTTCATGGTTGGGGCACGGTTCGAGGGTGAGAGGAAGGGTGAGTGTGTCGTCACACAGGTCGCACTCATACTCGTTTACGGTGCGAGTGGCGGCGCAGCTTTTCCTTTCCTTGTCTGAGCTGTTCGTGGAATAGTTCTTCATTTTCTCTGCGAGGGGTTCGGTATCTAAGGGTGCAGTGGTTGCGATGCCACCAGATTAGATAGGTGGGAGGTCGCACCGTCCAGAGGAAGTATATGTTCTTGTTGTATTCATATTCTTTTGAACATTTCATGCAGAACGTGGTGCGGATGATGTCTACGTCACCGGGGACCACATCGCATCCATCAACCTCTTCTATTGCCTCGGATAGGTGCTCCACTTATGTAGTGTACAGGTATGTGCATCAGCTTTTAGATACGTGAGGGGATAACTCTTTTGCATATCTCTCAAACTCTTTGAAATCAAAGAAAAGTGAGTCACTGTATTCCTCCCCATCTTCCGGCACTTGATAGGGAATGTTGGAGAGAACACGCATCGCCGCATATTTTATCGTCTTACTGTATTTACTTTTAGCCACGATCCACACGAGATAATTCAGGTCTTTTTCTTTAAGTGCGGCTAGTGTCGTGGTCCCATGTTTTTTGGTACTAATAGATACATCCCTGTCGTTCACTTGCGGAAGCATCACACGCTTGAACCGCTCATACGGCTCAGGCAGCTGATACTCCTCAAAGATTATTTTGCGCCCCGCGCTGTCGGTTGCGTATACCGCTTTGAATTTCATCATAGTTCCATTTCTAGGGTGTCTTCCATGCCTTCATACGCATCCTGTAAGATCTTCGCGGTGCGCTCGGTTGGGAACCACCGCTTCGTAAGGACACCTCGGAGACGTATCGCCCGGTTCTCCATGTGCATTTTGCGTAAGTGGCTTGCAAATATCTTATTGTAGAGGCCCGTCTTGTCGGTATTCGGGTATTGATTATCAATAATTTCTTTCAGCGATACTCCATTCTCATTTATCAGATCTCGGTGAGCGGCGCAGTACCGGACTACGCCTTCCTCTTCTTCAGAATATTCGGTCCGACTCTTTTGAAGTTCTTCGAGGCGTTCGGTTGGGTACTCGTGTGAGGTCTCCCCGTCAATAATCGCTCGATAGTATGCCTCTGCGTACAGTTGGTCGCGGTTCGCGGTAAGCCAGTCGATGTCCGCTGGTTTTTGCAGCTGCACCGGAAGCCAGCGGCGATTGCCTGTGTCGTCTTTGAGTTCGAGCTTGTTGGTTGTAATCGCAAACACGCACGAACGCTTAAAGCGCAGCATTCCGCGTTCATATGGAGGTCGCACCTGATCTTCCGTCTTTGTTATTTCTGCTTTTATCTTATTCACGGATGCACGATCGAAAATCTCTCCCTCGGAGAATTCCACAATGACATTCTGTGCAAGAAGCAGATAAAAGTCCTTATTTTCTATCGAGTGGGTTGTTTCGACGTGCCACGGGGAACCCAGGACACGTATGGAGGTAGACTTACGCCACCCCTGCGGGGATTCAAGCGCCAGCACCTCGTCAAACTGACAGCCCGGCATAATCACACGCTTCACGAGACCCTTAAACCAGTTGGAACCGATAGACTGATGCAGTTCATCGTCCGGCGTACCATATGCGTTAGTCAGCCAGCTGTTGAGACGTGGGGTTTTGTCCCAGGTGAGTGAGGTGATGTAGTCTCTTGGGGGATTCACTTTATACTCTGTAGAAGCATGGCGAATCGCTTCTGTTACCATTTGCGTTGAGACTGCAATAAAGGGTGAGAAGTTTTCAGAGACTATTTCGCGTACTTTCGATATGGTGGAGTCATTGAGCGTGACCCACTCATCTTCATAGAGGCATGTTTCCGTCATGTGCGAGAAATCGTTCAAGCGGAATTTGCCTTTGAGGGTGGGGTGGTGGCGTATGACGCGCACAATGTTCATAAACACCAAGGCAGGGGACATGTGTTTATTGTCTTTGGTTCCTTTTTCCACGCAAATAAAATCATAGTCGATTCCTGATGTCGGCAGCATTTGTGTATACACCTCTTGCGTCTGTTTTATGGCGTTATTTATCGTGCGCGTGCGGTAGTCTTTGCGTTTTTGTGTTTTCTCTCTCGCACCAAGAGGGGAGGCAAGCCACACGCGTTCGATTTGAGTGAAATCCTTCTGCGTCCAGAAGGCAAGATGGCAGGCGAGGGAGTAATCAGCTGTGGAGGGATCGTTTTCGTATTCTGTTATGTCTCCTTCATAGAGTGATTTAACTTTTGCTCCGTTCTTCGATGCGAACATCTTTTTAAGCAGTTCCGCGTCAGGTAGCTCAATTCTATTTTCTTGGGGTATGTTCGATTCTTCAGCTGCTTCTGTTCCCCATGGATACCCGACGGTGGTTAAGATATCAGTGAGTTCCGCTTCCGTTATGGTGCGTATATCTATGGAATCACGGGTCTCATCCTCGGTGAAAGTGAAAAACCGTCCCCAGGAATAGGCTTCTATTGCCTTTTTACTCGTTTTATCAAAAGTGTGCTTGTTTTTGAGAAGATTTATTGGTTCCTCGGTGCGAAAAAGGATGTGAATACCTGATTTAGAGGGTGAGTACTCAGTGTAGGAGCGTGCTTTCTTTACGAGGGAAAGGAAATCATCATCCACTTCACCTTCTTCTACACAATGGTCAAGATCTATTCCAATAACGCCAGCAGTCTTTTCAAACACGATTCCAAGACCACTAAACCTTCCGCTTTCCACCAGAGGCGCGAGTGCGTCAAAAGTGTCCCACGTGTCCGGATTGTCGGTTGCCGCGTATGCACCCGTGCGCGTATAAGGTACTTTTGTCCAGTTTCCGTTCTTTTTTTCTCGTTTCCATAGGAGCCAGATGGGAAGTTTTTTTATTTCGTCCATGAAGCCAAGATTAGCATGGGGTATCCCTATATAGATATCTTATAGTGGGGATAACTTTTGCTGTTAC
>JAYVXU010000034.1:0-5133 GCA_043784925.1 Candidatus Adlerbacteria bacterium | reverse complement strand
GGTAACGGTCTCTTTGTGGCGGTATCAAATGACGGCACCGGTAACCGTGTCATGACATCCAGTGATGGCATCACCTGGACTAGTCGTACCAGTGCTGCAGATAATTTTTGGTACTCCGTCACTTATGGTAATGGACTCTTTGTAGCAGTATCATATAGTGGCACCGGTAACCGTGTCATGACATCCAGTGATGGCATCACTTGGACCAGTCGTACCAGTGCAGTAGATAATGCTTGGTACTCCATCACTTACGGTAATGGTCTCTTTGTGGCAGTAGCACTTTCTGGCTCCGGTAACCGTGTCATGACATCCCCAGACGGCATCACCTGGACTAGTCGTACCAGTGCTGCAGATAACCAATGGAACTCCGTCACCTACGGTAATGGCCTCTTTGTAGCAGTATCAGATACGGGCACCGGTAACCGTGTCATGATCTCAACTTCTGGCACTGACGCATCGAGTGTGCTTGGTAAGAATAATGGAGTCACCTGGGCGACATCTACCGGTGCTGCAGATAATGCTTGGGTCTCCATCACCTACGGTAATGGTCTCTTTGTTTCAGTATCATCTTCTGGCACCGGTAACCGTGTCATGACATCCCCCGATGGTATCACTTGGACATCACGCACCAGTGCTGCAGATAACGGTTGGGTCTCCATCACCTATGGTAATGGTCTCTTTGTGGCAGTATCATATGACGGCACCGGTAACCGTGTCATGACCTCCCCCGATGGTATCACCTGGACTAGTCGTACCAGTGCAGCAGATAATGCTTGGTTCTCCGTCACCTACGGTAATGGGCTCTTTGTGGCGGTATCAGGTGACGGCTCCGGTAACCGTGTCATGACGTCCAGTGACGGCATCACCTGGACTAGTCGCACGAGTGCAGCAGATAATTCTTGGTACTCCGTCACCTATGGTAATGGTCTCTTTGTGGCAGTAGCATATAGTGGCACCGGTAACCGTGTCATGACTTCCCCCGACGGCATCACCTGGACGAGTCGCACCAGTGCAGCAGATAACTCTTGGCTCTCCATCACCTACGGTAATGGTCTCTTTGTAGCGGTAGCACAGAGCGGTTCCGGTAACCGTGTTATGACATCCAGTGATGGCATCACCTGGACTAGCCGTACGAGTGCAGCAGATAACCTCTGGACCTCCATCACCTATGCTAACGGGCTCTTTGTGGCAATAGCAGATAGTGGCACCGGTAACCGTGTCATGACATCTAATTCTGGCACCTATTACAATAACACAACCGCGTACCAAGGAATATCTTCTCTAGAAGTCACTAATGATGCCGGCTCTACGATTTATGGAACAGTCTCTAACCCTACGACCGATACCATCTCTGTTCCTCTCACTATAAATACCTTAACAGTAGCTACCACCACTACCCAATATCGCATTCGTGTCACTCCAAAGTCTCATATCAGTATGCCAGCCCCTTCATCAGGAGACAGGTATGTTATAAAAGCAAAAGTTACAAGTATAACCTCCTCAACCGGTGTAGTAGAAGGGGAGGACGCAGCTACAACAACTGCAACTATTGATAATAAAGTTACGGGAATGGCTCCGTCCGGCATCACCTGGACTAGTCGTACCAGTGCAGCAGATAACTCTTGGCTCTCCATCACTTACGGTAATGGTCTCTTTGTGGCAGTAGCACTTTCTGGCTCCGGTAACCGTGTCATGACATCCAGTGATGGCATCACCTGGACTAGTCGTACCAGTGCTGCAGATAACCAATGGAACTCCGTCACCTACGGTAATGGTCTCTTTGTAGCAGTATCAGATAATGGCACCGGTAACCGCGTCATGACATCCAGTGACGGCATCACCTGGACTAGTCGCACCAGTGCGGCAGACACCGGTTGGAACTCCGTCATCTACGGTAATGGCCTCTTTGTGGCAGTGTCATATACTGGTACAGGTAACCGTGTCATGACATCCCCAGATGGTATTACTTGGACCAGTCGTACAAGTGCAGCAGATAACTCTTGGTACTCCATCACCTATGCTAATGGGCTCTTTGTAGCAGTATCATATGACGGCACCGGTAACCGTGTCATGACTTCTCCTGACGGCATCACTTGGACTAGTCGCACCAGTGCAGCAGATAACCAATGGTACTACGTCACCTACGGTAACGGTCTCTTTGTGGCAGTATCTATTACTGGTACCGGTAACCGTGTCATGACATCCCCAGACGGCATCACCTGGACTAGTCGCACCAGTGCAGCAGATAATGCTTGGACCTCCATCACCTACGGTAATGGACTCTTTGTTGCTGTATCTCAAAATGGTTCTGGCAACCGTGTCATGACATCGAGCGATGGCATCACCTGGACTAGTCGCACCAGTGCAGCAGATAACCAATGGTACTCCATCACCTACGGTAACGGTCTCTTTGTGGCAGTAGCACTTTCTGGCACAGGTAACCGCGTCATGACATCTTCTGCCTTTACCCAGTCCGCCTCTAATAATAAAGTAACACTCTCCTTTACTACTCCATCAGATTCTGATCTCGCAAGTATTCTCATTCTCCAAAATACCTCCACGACCAGCCTTACTTTACCTCAAGAAGGGATGACCTATGCTACAAGTTCAAGAGTAGGGACATCAGACGTTGCTTGTTCATTCGCTGTAGCTACGAGTACAACATACACGTGTAATGCAACCTACAACACTTTCAATGGAATCCCGTACTACTTTAAACTATTTACAAGAGATACGAGAGGAAACTACAGTGAGGATATCCTCACATCATCCAGTACTCCAGGACGAGTTATCACGCTAGGAACAGGTGTGGACCCTGCCCCCACGGCACTCATTCCTGGTGGAACTGCTACAACATCTGATACGTTTACACTACAAACAGATTCTGGAAATGACATCATCCAGTCTGTCGTCGTATCTCTCGCATCTGGCACAGCAACAGGGACTTCTCTTATTGAAATCACAAATAATACAGGTACCGTAGTCTATGGTTCTACTTCTACTACTACGTCTGATACTTTGACTATTCCACTCATAACAAATACACTGACGGCAACAAGCGGTATCACTCAGTATAAAATCCGTATCACTCCAAAATCTCACGTCAGCATGCCTGTTCCTTCGGTTGGCACCTCCTATGCTCTTACTTCCTACATTTCTGATTGGACAGGGGTCAATATTATCAATAAACAAGGTTCTGATGTTGCATCTACTACTATCACTATCGATAATGGATCACCAGATAACGTCGATGAATTAGGCTCTGCATGGAGAACTCGCACCAGTGCAGCAGATAACTTTTGGACCTCCATCACCTACGGTAACGGACTCTTTGTAGCGGTATCATATAGTGGCACCAGCAACCGTGTCATGACTTCTCCTGACGGCATCACTTGGACTAGTCGCACCAGTGCAGCAGATAACCAATGGTACTCCATCACCTACGGCAACGGTCTCTTTGTGGCAGTGTCATATACTGGTACAGGTAACCGTGTCATGACTTCCCCCGACGGCATCACCTGGACTAGTCGCACCAGTGCGGCAGATAACCAATGGCTCTCCATCACCTACGGTAACGGACTCTTTGTGGCAGTAGCACTTTCTGGTACCGGTAACCGTGTCATGACTTCCCCCGACGGCATCACCTGGACTAGTCGCACCAGTGCAGCAGATAACTCTTGGCGCTCCATCACCTATGCTAACGGACTCTTTGTGGCAGTAGCACTTTCTGGCACAGGTAACCGTGTCATGACATCCCCAGACGGCATCACCTGGACTAGTCGTAGCAGTGCGGCAGATAATTCTTGGCGCTCCATCACCTATGCTAACGGACTCTTTGTAGCAGTATCATATGACGGCACCGGTAACCGTGTCATGACATCCCCCGACGGTATCACCTGGACCAGTCGTACAAGTGCGGCAGATAATTCTTGGCGCTCCGTCACCTACGGTAACGGTCTCTTTGTGGCAATAGCAGATAGTGGCACCAGCAACCGTGTCATGACATCAAGCGGCCCAACTCTAACAGCTACCACAACCCAAGTCACCATCACCTCCTACTCTCCATCTGTCACTGATTTGTCTACAATCCTGGTTCTTAGATCCACCTCCGCGTTCTCTACATCCACCACTCCAATAGAAGGTACAAGCTATGCCACAAGTAGCACCATAGGAGCAGCTACTGCTATATGTTCTGTATCTATTGCAGCTTCTACCACACATACCTGTATCGATACTGGTCTTACCAATGGCACTCCATACTATTACAAAATATATACCCAAGATACTTCTGGTAACTGGAGTACAGGACTGGAGCCGATTGGGAGTCCTGTATCACCGGGGACTACCACAGTCACTTTGGCAACTGGTGCTGATGGAGTGGGAGGCACAGTAGCTCCCGGTGGAAGTGCTACCACGTCTGACACCTTCACCTTCCAGACAAGTGCAGGGACAGATGTCATCCAGTCAGTGACTGTTACTACGGCTACTACGACCGCCACATCCACCGCACTCATCGAAATAACAAATAACGCAGGGACAACTGTCTATGGTTCTAGTACAAATCCTAGTCTTGATGTCATTACTATCCCGCTTACCATGAACACGCTTACTGCGACAAGTGGTATCACACAGTACAAGATTCGTATCACTCCAAAATCACATATAAACATGCCGACAACTAGTTCCATCTACTATTTTTCATCCTATATTTCATCTTGGAAGGGGACAGCAGCAAGACAGGCAGGGTCTGATATTGGTACCACTACCACCATCCTCACTATCGACAACCTTTCACCAGATAATGTAGATGAACTAGGTGTGAAGTGGAGGAGTAGAGTGAGTGCAGTAGATAACTCATGGACCTCTGTCACCTACGGCAATGGTCTTTTTGTAGAGGTATCAGCTGATGGCTCCGGCAACCGTGTCATGACATCGAGTGATGGTATCACCTGGACTAGTCGCACCAGTGCAGCAGATAACTCCTGGTACTCCATCACCTACGGTAATGGGCTCTTTGTGGCAGTATCATATGACGGCACCGGTAACCGTGTCATGACATCCCCAGACGGCATCACCTGGACGAGTCGTACCAGTGCAGCAGATAACTTTTGGACCTCCGTCACTTACGGTAAT